>NZ_JBEXNT010000076.1:0-45311 GCF_040611255.1 Kitasatospora sp. NPDC002965
GCCGGGCGGGCGGGGCCGCCCCCGGTCGGCGCGGCGCCGAGCCGGGCGCCGGCGGCGAGCCCTTCCGCGTACCCGGCGCGCGCCAGGTCCAGGAGCCCGGGGCGCAGCCTGACGAGGTCGTCGTCGCCGAACCGGGTGCAGAGTCCGCCGGCGCCGAGCGTGGCGAGCGCCGACTCGGCGAGCGCGCCGTCGGGGCCGGCGGCAGCCCCGGTCCGGGCGGCCGTCACCACGCCCATCAGCAGGGCGGTCTGCCAGTGGGCGAGCAGCGCGGGCCGGTCGACCTCGGCCAGGACGACGTCCCGGCCCGGAGCCGGTTCGGCGAGCAGGTCGTCGAGGCGCTTGGCGGTGTCCTGCGCGTCGAGGCCCAGCCGGCTCAGGTAGCGGTGGGCTTCGATGCCGGCCCAGCCGCCGTCGCCGAGCCGGGTGGCGACCTGGGCCCGGCCGTGCTTGAAGAACGGGATCGCGTCCAACTGCGCCAGACCGCCGTCGAGTTCCCACGACGCGCCGGGCGCGACCGGCGCGAAGCAGGCCGCACGCCGAGGCCCGTGGCCGCCGTTGGCGTGCATGCTCGGCACGTCCGCGTGGTCGGCGAGGTTCGGCGCGGAGAGGTACGTCGGCACCCCGTGCTCGCGCAGGTAGCGGCTCATGACCACGTCGTCGGCCCAGGTCGCACCGTGCTCGCGGGCGTACGCGCCGAACCCGGCGGCGACCGGGGCGGGCAGCAGCAGGACCACGGTCGGGGTGTACTCGCCGGTGGCGGGGGCCCAGCGGTGTCCGGAGAGCACGGCCAGGCGGACGGCGGCGGCGTTGCGCGACTGCCAGTGCGTGTAGAAGGACAGGGCGGCGTCGGGCGCGGCCTCGGCGGCGGCGCGCACGTGCTCGAAGAAGCCGGGGGTGAGCACCGCGTCGTCCTGGAGCACGAGGTGGTGGGTCGAGCCGGCCGGGACGGAGGACCAGGCCGCCACGGCGGTGCGCAGTCCGGTCGGCGGGCCGTCCGGCTCCGGGTCGAGCACCAGGTCCAGTTCCTCCGGCCGGCAGCGGCCGATCAACTCCCGTGCCAGGTCTGCCCGGCGCGGGTGCGTCATCACCGCCCCGCTGACCCGGACCCTGCCGCTGTGCACCGTGTCCATCCCCGAGCTCCCCTCCGTCGACGCCGGCGGGCTGTTCCCACCGGGCCGTTTCCGTGCCGGACCGTTCGCGTGCCGTTCGCGTGCCGTGCCGTGCTTTCGCGTGCCCCTGACGAGACTTCGCCGCGTTCGCGCCGTGTTCGTGCCACGGCGGTGCCGCGGACGTCGGCCGCCTTCTCGCGCTGTCGTGCGCCGGGCGTGCCGCACCCGTCGTGTGCCGCCGATGCGGCGCGACGCCGTGCGGCGCGCCGGCACCGTCGTCGCGGTCGGCGCCGTTCCGTCGTCGTGCAGGGCGCCGCCCGCCGGTGCTCCGGAGCCGCTCGCCGACGTGCGGCGTCAGCCCCCCGGCCGTTCGGCGCCGCCCGACCGGTCCCGGCCGCATCGGCGTCGGCACCGGGCGTCGTGCCGGAGTCGTGATGCTGACACGCCGTCGGCCCGTTGCGGCATGGCCGGATGCGGCGCACGGCCGGGGTACCCGGTCGGGTACCACAGCCGCGTACAGACGTTCCGCCCGGCGTAGCGCTAACTTCGGCCAATGCCTCGACTGACCAGGGACGCCACCACGTGGCTCCTCTACGCGCAGATCGCCGCGTACGGGTACTTCGTCTTCGGATTCGGCCCGCTCGTGCCCCTGTTGCGCGACGAGCAGCACACCAGCCGCTTCGTCGCGAGCCTGCACGGCACCGCCTTCTCGCTGGCGATGCTGCTCTGCGCGCCGCTGTTCCCGCGCCTCGTGGCCCGGTTCGGCCGCAGCCGGACGCTCTGGGGCGCGATGGGCGGGGTGGCCGTCGGCTCCCTGCTGCTCGCCCTGGCGCACGGCACCGTCCAGACGCTCGGCGCGACGCTGCTGACGGCCTTCTTCGGCTGTGTGGCGCTGACCGCGATCTGGCCCTCGCTGAGCGACCACCACGGTGCGGCGGGGCCGGCCGCCATCAGCGAGGCGAACGCGGCGATGTCCGGGATCGGGCTGCTGGCGCCGCTGATCGTCGGGGCCTCGGTGAGCGCCGACCTCGGTTGGCGGCCCGGTATCGCGGTGACCGCCGTCCTCGTGCTGGCGGTCGTGCTGCTCGGCCGGCTGCTGCGCCACCGGCTGCCCTCGGGTCACCCGGTGGCGGACGCGACGACGTCGAAGGGCCGGTCCGCCGGTGGACCGGCCGACCGGACCCCCGCCCCCGCCGTGACCGGGCGCGGTGACCCCCGGCTCTTCCTGGCCGCCCTCGGCGTGATCGTCGCGGTGGCGGGCGTCGAGGTCTGCCTGACGCAGTGGCAGTCCGACTACCTGCGCGAACACGCCGGGGTGAGTGCCGCCGGCGCGACCGCCGCCGGCGCGGCCCTGGTCGTCGGGATCTTCGTCGGGCGACTGCTCGGCGCCCGGTTCACCCTGCGCTTCCCCGCCGGGGCGGTCCTGCTCGGCTCGCTCGCGTTCTCGGCCGTCGGCTTCGCGCTGTTCTGGGCCTCGACGGCACCCGCCGTCGCGGTCGCCGGCCTGGTGGTCTGCGGCCTGGGGATGGCCCTGCAGTTCCCGATGGCCATCGTGCTGGTCCTGGACACCGCCACCAACGGGCCCGACGCCGCCTCCAGCCGGATGGGCTACGCCTCGGGGACGGCCTTCGGGGCCGCCCCGATGCTGCTGGCCGCGCTCTCCGACCGGATCAGTCCCGGCGCCGGGTTCCTGCTGGTCCCGCTGCTGCTGGCCGGCGCGGCCGCCCTGACCGTGCTGATCCTGCGCGCCGGTGTCCCGGCCGCCGCGCTGGCCCCTACCACCACCCCGGAGCTCCAGCCGTGACCACGACCGACCCCCTGACGCGCGCGTTGCCCGGGCTGCTGGGCGCGCACCACGCCGCCTACACCGTCCCCGACCTGGACGAGGCGGTCGAGTTCTTCACCGGCGTCATCGGCGCCACCGAGGTCTACCGGGCCGGGCCGGTGGAGGACGACGGCGACTGGATGGCCCGCCACCTGAACGTCCACCCGCGGGCCCGGGCCATGGTCGCGGTGGTCCGCCTGCCCGACGGACTGGAGCTGGAACTCTTCGAGTACGAGGCGCCGGACCAGCGCCGCATCCAGCCGGCCAACAGCGACTGGGGCGGTCACCACCTCGCCCTGCGCGTCGCCGACGTGGACGCGGCCGCCGCGTACCTGCGCGCCCGTGGCGTGCGGGTCCTCGCCGACCCGCAGACCATCCACGCCGCCCACCCGGTGGCCGGCACCCGCTGGGTCTACGTCCTCACCCCCTGGGGCATGCACCTGGAGCTGTACGCCCCCGGCCCGTCCCGCGCGCCGGACGACGCCGTACCCGGTGCCGGTGCCGGTGCCGGTGCTCTGGACCAGGGCCGGGCGTGAGCCCGGTCAGGGCTTCGACTCTCCGCTTCGACGCCGACGAACACCGCCGGTTCTGCGAGTTCCCCGACCGTGCCACCGCCACCCTCGTCGAGCAGACGCCCGAGGCCGCGGCACGATGACCGCCGAGGGCTCGGCGGAGCGCTCCGGCTCCGTGGCATCCGGCCGCGGAGCCTCCGCGAAAACCTGTTGGCGGACGACTGCGACCACTGCTACGTTTCCGGAGGCCGTGCGAGAGACCGAGGAGGTGGTACCCGTGAACGCAGGATCGACATGGGTGCTCCTTTCCGGGGTCATGGTCGGGCGATAGGTCGCCCGGGAGCGCCGTTCACGAGCACTCCCGAAAGGCATGACCATGCGTTTCACTTCCGAGCAGCGCCTCGACGACGGCGTCCTCGAACGCGAATTCACCCTCGGGGAGATCCCCGGCACCCTGTGGACCCCTGAATCGGCGGCACCGCTGCCGCTGATCCTGATGGCCCACAACAACGGCCTGCCCAAGAGCGCGTCCCGGCTGGTGGCCCGGGCCCGGCACTCCGCGGCGCACGGCTACGCGGTGGCCTCCATCGACGCCCCGGGGTGCGGTGACCGGCCCCGCTCCGCCGCCGACGACCGGGCCCGGGCCGACATCCGCCGGGCGGTGCAGGCCGGCGAGCCGGTCGACGAGATCTTCGAATCCTTCATCGGCCCACTGGTCGAGAGGGCGGTCCCGGAGTGGCGGACCACCCTGGACGCCCTCCTCGCTCTGCCCGGGATCGGCGGCCCGGTCGGGTACTCGGGGTGGACGGCCGTCGGCATCCGGCTGGCGGCGGTCGAGCCGCGCATCGCGGCGGCCGGGTTCTTCGCCGGGGGCTACGTGCCCCGCGCGCCCAGCGCGAGGAAGCCCGGCAGGTCACCGTCCCGCTGCTCTTCCTGCTGCAGTGGGACGACGAAGGGAACCCCCGGCAGCGGGCCCTGGACCTGTTCGACGCGTTCGGCGCCGAGGAGAAGACGCTGCACTCCAACCTTGGCGGGCACACCGGCACGCCCTGGTTCGAGGTGGAGGACGGGGTCCGGTTCTTCGGCCGGCACCTGAAGTGAGGCCGGGCCGCCGAGCCGTCGGCAGACGGTAGGCGGTGGACGGCGCCGGTACCCGCCGAGATCCCGGCGGGTACCGGCGACCGGTGGCCCAAGAGGGTCCGGTGGCGCCGGGGGCCCGGGGCCGCGTATCGAAGGCCCCGAGCCGGAGGGCGCGGTGAAGCCCGCCGGGGAGATCCGCTCCTCCGGCGTCGCCGTCACCCTCGTCGTCCACGAGCAACAAGCAGCTCGGCCGCGGGCGGCACGGTCTCACCAGGGAATCGGCCCGTCCTCGGCGAAGAAGGCGCCCGTCGGGCCGTCCTCGCCCGCCGTCGCCAGGTCGACCGCCACGGCCGCGCCCTCCTCGGCCGTGCGTATCCCGGTGTGGCGGTTGAGGTCGGTCGCGCAGTAGCCGGGACTCACCGCGTTGACCAGGATCCCTTCGGCGCGCAGTTCATCGGCGTAGAGCACGGTGATCGCGTTCAGCGCGCTCTTCGAGGTGCAGTAAGGGAGGAGGATCGAGGAGTAGGCGGACCACGGGCTGTCCGGGTCGGCCAGGTGGGTGAGGGAGCCGAGTTCGCTGGACATGTTGACGATGCGTGCGGCGGCGGAGCGGCGGAGCAGGGGGAGCATGGCGTGGGTCACCGCGATGACGCCGAACACGTTGGTCTCGTAGACCTGCCGGACGGTGGCGGCCGGGGTCTCACTCGGCTTCTGCGGTCCGGCGGCGATCGCGGCGTTGTTGACGAGGATGTCGAGGCGACCGAACGTGGCGTCGATGTGCTTGGCGGCGGCCTGGACCGAGATCTCGTCGGTGACGTCCAGCGGAACGAACCGAACGTCGGCGCCGCCCGCGCGAAGCTCCTCGGCCGCAGCCTCGCCGCGCTCGGCGTTGCGGGCGCCGATCAGCACGGTGATGCCGCGGGCTGCGAGCCTGCGCGCCGTCTCCTTGCCGATGCCCTTGTTCGCGCCGGTGATCAGAGCAGTCTTCTGCGAAGTCGTCATGGCACCCAGCCTCCCCTCACCCAGGGGCGGCAGGGAAAGACCAGAAGACTCTGGATCTATAGTCCACAGATATGAGTGAGCTAGAGGTGCGGGAGCTGAGGTACTTCGTCGCGGTCGCCGAGGAACTGAACTTCAGTCGGGCCGCGCAACGCCTGGGGATGGCGCAGCCCCCGCTGTCGAAGGCGATCGCTCAGATGGAGTCCCGGCTCGGGGTACGGCTGCTGGAGCGCACCACCCGGCAGGTGAGGCTGACCAACGCCGGCCAGGTGCTTCTCGACCAGGCCCGGATCGCGGTCGACGCGGTGCACGCGGCGGCCCGGCGAGCACGCCGGGCCGGTCAGCCGACACCCCAGCTCGTCGTGGCGGTCAAACCGGGAGGCGACGCCGGGCTGCTGCGGGAGATCCTCGCCGCCTACCGGGGAACGGGTTCGCATCTGCCGCCGCCTGAAGTCGTCGTCGGCGGCAGCGGTGAGCCGATCGCCATGCTGCGGGACGGCCGTGCCGACGTAGCGCTGCTCCGCAGCCCGTTCGACGGTCAGGGGCTGGACTCCCAGACGCTCGTGGTCGAGCCGCGACTGGCCGTCCTCCCCGCCGCGCACCGCCTGGCCGGGCGCCGGCGACTGCGGTTGGCCGACCTCAGGGGCGAACCGATCCCGCGCTGGAAGGGGGCCGCCCCCTCCACCACCGCCTACTACACAGGAGGCGACGGAGCGGAACCGGGCGACGGCCACTCAGACCTGGCTCCGGACGGCACTCCTGAGGGGCCGCTCGTGGCCAGCGTCGAGCAACTCCTGGAGGTGGTCGCGCTGGGGCAGGCGGTGGCGTTCCTGTCACGCTCGACCACCGAGCGGCACCAGCGCCCGGACATCGCATACCGGCCGGTCACCGGCCTCAGCCCCAGCGCGGTCGTGGTCGCCTGGCCGGAGACCTCGCGATCCGCAGCCGTCGCCGCCTTCGTCCGAGCCGCCCACGACGTCGCCTCCCACCACCCCGACCACATGACCGTGCCGCGGCCGGCCCGGTCCGCCGGGCGGTGACGGAGGCCGGGACGAGCAGTGCCGGCAACTCGCCGTCGGCCGGCGGGCGCAGGCGGAACCCCGCCTCCGGCGCCGCCAGTACGGCCCGCACGTCCAGCGCGGCGCCTCGACGTCCGCACGGGAGCGCAGCAGGGTCATGGCGGAGCCTGCGACCTCACGGGCGGACCGGGACGCAGAACGGGGGGCAGCCGTGGAACGGTTGCCCCCCCCGCAGGGCCGGGGGAGCGGGGGAGCTCGGTGGTCTGCTGCGGTGCGCCCGGAAAACGCCTTGCCGCCGGGAACGGTCGAGGACGATCCTCGGGCATGGACCTTCCCCTGCGGGTGATCGAACTGGACACCGAGCTGACGCTCCGCCGCTTCGAGGGCGAGGCGGACCTCCCGGAGTACTTCCGGGTCATCGAGGAGTCGCTGGAGCATCTGCGGCCGTGGATGTCCTGGATCGCCGACCACAGCCGGGAACGGACCGCCGAGTTCCTGGCGGCCCGCCCGGAGCGCTGGGAGAGCGGGACGGACTTCACGTACGCGGTCGTGCTGGACGGGGCGATCGTCGGTGCCTGCGGGCTCTTCCGGCGGGAGGGCACGGCGGACGGCGCCCGTGAGATCGGCTACTGGCTGCACCCCGGTGCTACCGGCCGCGGGGTCGCGAGCCGGAGCGTCGTCGCCCTGGTCGGGCAGGCGTTCCGCCTCCCCGGCGTCGACTACGTCGAGATCGTCCACGACCTGGCCAACCGGGCCAGCGGCGCCGTCCCCGCGCGCCTGGGGTTCACCGCCGACGTCCGCCGCCCGGCCGAGCGGCTGGCCCCGGCGGAGAGCGGCGAGGAACAGGTCTGGCGGCTCACCCGCGGCCAGGCGGAGGAGCGGGCGGCCACCGGAACCCCCTGACCGGAGACCGCACGGACACCCCGCAGGCCGGCGTCCGGCGCGGGGCGGGGGCGCCGGCCCCGGTCAGGACGGTAACAGCATGCCCGGCCGGGGCCCGCCCCGGCGCTGCAGCCTGCGCAGGAAGGACAGCACCCCGGGGGTCCCGACGGCCCAGGTGGCGGACTCGACGGCGGGGTCGGCGCCGGGGAGCAGCGGCCGGCCGGGCGGGCCTCCGCCGCGGGTCAGGATCAGCCCGGCGATCTCCTCGGCGGCCCGCCAGTGCCGCTCGTCCCCGGTGGCCACGGCGAGGTCGACCAGGAGTTCCCCGACGCCGGCCAGACCGCAGCACTGCCCGACCGTGCCCATCCTCGGGGCCAGGGCGCGGCAGGCGGTCGCCGCTTCGGCGGCGCGGGCGGTGAACCCGTCCTCGCCGTAGTGCCGGCCCGCCTGGACCAGTGTCGTTCCGATTCCGGCCAGGCCGCGGCACCAGGATCCGTAGCGGCGGGTGGCCCCGGGCCGCGCGGCGTCGGCGACGAGGCGCGGGACGTCGGCGGCGAGTGCGTCCAGGATGCTGCGTGCCGCCTGTGCGGCCCGTGCCGCCTGTGCCGCCTCTGCTGCCTGGGTTGCCTGTGCCGCCTCTGCGGCGGGGCCGCGGGGTGCACGGGCCTCGGTGCCGGACCGGTCCGCGGCGGCGGCCTCGGCGTACGCGCCGGGCAGGGCGAGCAGGAAGTGGGCGAGGCCGGCCCGGCCGTGGGCGAAGCCCTCGGCGAGCGCGGCGGTTCCGGGGTTGGGAGCCTCCCCGGGGTCGGCGGGGTCGGCGGGGCCGGCGGTGAGCCGGTGGGCGCACGCGGTCGCCACGGCCAGGTGGATCCGGGCGTCCCCGTGCCGGCCGGCCGCCGCCGCACGCCGGGCGAGCAGCAGCCGGGCTGTGCCGACACCTGCGGCGCCGGAGATCTGGTCCGTCCGGAGCGGGTCGGCGCCCGTGTCCGCCCAGGTCCCGGCGCCGGGGCCCGGACCTGGGCCCGGACCACCGGCCGGCGGGCCGGCCGGTGGCTCGGTACCGAGAGGGTCGGCCGCGTGGGCGAGGAACAGGTCGACCCCGGCCCGGCCGTCGTACAGTCCCGGGCCGAGCCGGTCCATCGACGGGTGGTCGGCCGTCCACCGGGCCAGCGCGACGACCGCCGCGCGCGCGTCCGGACGGTCGGCGTGCTGCAGCAGTTCGAGGCCGAGGCCCGCGCCGCCGTCGTAGAGCGAGAGCAGCTTGCGCGGCTCCCCGCCCCGCCGGTCGGCGGCGACCAGTTCGTCGGCCGTCCGGACGCAGCGGGTGAGCAGGTGGCCGACGACCTCGTCGAGGAGCCCGGCGGTGACGGCGGGCGGGCCGTACGCGGCACGGGTGGCGGGAGGGGTCTCACCGCGCCGCAGCGTGGCTGCGGCTGCCGTGCGCTCGGCGGGATCGAGGCTCAGCAGGCCGGTCACCATCGTGACCACCGGGGCCGCCGGGCGCCCGGTCCGCGCGAGTGCGGCGGCGAGGCAGTCCAGGGTGCGGTCACGGTTGGTCGCGGGATCCGGGTCGATCACCACCGGGTCGAGTCCGGTGGCCGCGTAGGACAGCGTGGTGCCCAACGCGTAGTAGTCGTCGGCCGGTTCGGTCTCCGTGGCGAGCGGAAGGCCGTAGCCCCGGGTCGCGCCGTCGGGGCGAGCGCCGTCGAGGGCGCTGACCCCGAAGTCGACCAGCGAGCATCCGCCGGACGCGTCGAGCACGACGTTGGCGGGCTTGAGGTCCCGGACCACCACGCCGCGTGCGTGCACGGCGTCCAGGATCCGCAACAGCCCGCGGGCCAGGGTCCACCAGCCGCGTTCCTGCGCGGGCGGGGCGCCGGGCCGGGAGCCCCGCCGGTCGGCCGTGGTGTCGTACGGTCCCGACCCGAGCACCTCGCGGCGCAGGTCGCGCGGTCCGCAGGCGCTGCTCACCAGGTACTCGTCCTCGCCGTGCCGGAAGTAGTCGACCAGCCGCGGCACCCCGGCCACGCCCGCGAGTGCGGTGAGCACCTGCCGCTCGTGCCGGAGCCGGCCGCGGGCGTCGACTCCGGTGGTGTCCTCGGCGACGAAGGCCCGCGCCTGTTTCACCACCACCTCATGGCCGGTGGCGAGTTCGACCGCACGGTAGACGTGCCCGTTCGGCGAGCGGGTGATCCCGGCGGTGATCCGGTAGCGGCCGTCGCCGACCCGGGTGGTCGCGCGGCGCCGCCGGGTTCGGGTGTCGAACGGGTCCTCCGCCCAGGGTGGTTGGCGGTAGGCGTCCCGGGCGAGACCCGTGAACCGTTCGCCGGCCGGACCGGTCATGACGAGTTCGGGGTCGTCGGCGGAGGGGCGGAACGGCCCGTAGCGGTAGTAGACCGGGGCGTCCGCCCGGACCCGCCGGTCGCTGACCACGCGGGGGCCGTCCCAGCCGGCCAGTGCCTCCGCCAACTCCTCTCCGAGAGCGGCGGGTTCATGCGCCGACGGGTACACCGTGACCGCCTTGCCGACGGCTGCCGCACCGCGAACTCCGGCGTTCAGTTCGCGCAGCACGGCGGCGTCGGCGGCGAACTTGGCGTCACAGGTGCGGCGGAGCAGGATCGGTACCACCACCTCCAGCAGGAGCGGGAGGAGGTCGGGGCGGGTCGAGACGTGGAGCTTCCAGCCGTGGGCGAGCTCCGGCATGTCGGGGTCGTGGAGGTACAACCAGCCGTCCCCGGCGTGACATTCGCGCCGGGCACCGGACGCGGCGGCCGTGCTGGACGCGGTGGTCGCCAGGGCCACCAGCTCCGTCAGTCGTCCGTGCAGCGCCCCGGCCGTCCCGGAGTCCGTCCGTGCGTTCACCGCTGCTGTCGACGGCACGGATGCACCCTCCCCGAGGTCCCTGTCCGGTGTTCTGCACGCTTCGGCCCGCTGTCCCGGCCCGGAGGGCGGAGCCGCGCGGGTCTCGGGGGCCGTACGCGCGACCGCCGCGCGCGGATTCGCGGGCGGCGGCCGACGGTTGTCCGACTCTCCCGACGGGGTCAGGAGTTGACGGCACACTCGAAGCGGGTCGGGACGTAGGTGACCCACGGGTCGGCGAGACACGCCACGGGGGCGAGGTCCGCGTCGAACTCGTCCTCGAAGGTGATGGTCTCGTCGTCGATGTCCAGCAGACCGGCGTCGCGGATGTCCAGGGCCAGTGCACTCATGGGTGGTTCCTCCCATACGGGTTGGCGGATTCCTTGCGGCATGCCCATGCTAGCCATCCCAACCAATTCACCATAGGGGCGCGACATCACCACATCTGTGGACTTGTGGGGGCGGGACCGTTCCGCGAGTCCCGGGGGCTGCGGAGGGGTGTCGCCGTCGACTGCCCGGGGGTCGTCCGTGTGCGACGTCGGGTCGCTGATCGTCGTGCGGGGGAGGCGGCTTCATGGTTCGTCGTGGAATGAAGTGTCACATCTTGTCGAAAGTGATGATCGCGGAACCGGCCGGTGCTACGGTCGGATCATGTCCACGATCGAAATCGACCTGCTGACCGCCGAGTTCTTCGGGGCCTTCGACAACCGGGACGGCAGGCCGGCCGACGTGGCCCGGATCCGCCGCCTGCTCGTGCCGGGAGGTGTGATCGTCAAGACCGGCCCGGAGTTCACGGTCTACTCCGTCGAGGAGTTCGTCGAGCCGCGCGAGCGGCTGCTGAACGACGGGCGGCTGGTCGACTTCTCCGAGTGGGAGACCTCGGCCCGGACCGAGATCGAGGGGGACATCGCGTCCCGCTTCGGCGAGTACCGCAAGTCCGGGGTCCTGGACGGCGAGCCGTTCGAGGGCGGCGGGACCAAGACCATCCAGTTCGTCCGGACCCCGGAGGGCTGGCGGATCGTCGCGTTCTCCTGGTACGACCAGCCCTGACCGGCCGGGTCCGACCGGTTCCGACCGGCCCGGAGCAACTGCCAGCGGCCCTGCCCCCGGGCCGGCGCGGGCACCCGGAACGCAGTTGACGGCGGGACGGGGCGCCCGCCACCCCGTCCCGGTATCCCGTCCGGTGCCCGTCCGGCGCCCGTCCGCCGCCTGACGGCGCCCGCCGCCCGGCCGGGTCAGGGGAAGGCGAGCCGGGCGAGGACGGGAGCGTGGTCGGAGGGGCCGGCGTGCGGGGCGGTGGGCTGGGCACCGTTCACATCGGGCAGGCTCCCCGCCCCCGTCGAGACGGCTGTCACCCGTTCGAGCAGCGCGTGGCTGACCAGGATGTGGTCGATGAGTTCGCGCTGCCCCTCGAAGACCCGGGAGAAGCCGCCGGCGGCGAGGATGCGCGGGGCGAGGTTCCAGAGGCGGCCGCCGTCGCGGAGGTCCGGCCTGTCGAAGCCGCCGGTGCCGATCTGGGAGCCGGGCGGTCCGTACAGGATCTGCGTGGTGGCGGCCTGCCACTCGTCGTTGAGGTCGCCCAGGACGACGACGTCGCGGGTGCGGCCCTCGTCGGCCAGCAGACGGTCGGCCAGTTCGCGCACCGCGGCGGCCTCGGCGCCGCGCCGGAACAGGGCGTAGGCGGCGTAGCGGGCCCGTTCGCCCTCGTCCTCGGTGCTGTGCCGGTTGCCCGGGAAGGTGAGGAGCTTCGACTTCAGGTGGCAGACCGCGAGGTGGAGGGTGTGGCCGGGGCTCGGTTCGACGGAGACGGCCAGCGCGCCGCGCCCCATCGTGTGGATCGGCTCGCCGAAGTCCTCGACCTGGATCGGCCGCAGGCGCTGGGGGAACGCCGTCCGGTCCTCGACGCGGGTGAGCGGGTGGCGGCTGAGGAAGCCGACCCGGATGCCGCGCTCGTCGGGGTGGTCGGACAGCTCGGTGTGCCAGTCGCCGTCGAGGCGCGCGACCAGGTCGTCGAGTTCGGCCGGGCCGCCGACCTCCTGGACCCCGAGGACGTCCGGGGCGATGCGGTCGACGACCTCGGCCAGGGCCCCGAGCTTGGCGTCGTAGACGTCCTGGTTCTTGGCCGCGCACCGGTGCGAGGGCGGCGCACCGTCCTCCCGGGGCCGGCAGAGGTTCTCCAGGTTCCACGTGCCGATGACCACGTCCATGTGCACTCCTGTCGCCGTGTCGGTGGGCGCCCGTGTCCCGGGGCCCAGTGTCCCGGCCGGCGGGGGACGGCGGACCGGGAGGACGGGGGCGGTGCGCGGATGTTCACCCGCCTGGTCGCCCGCCGGGCCGCGCGGCGTGTGGCGAGGTGCCCGCGCTCCCACCGGTGACCCACCTGCGGGGGGCGTGTGAGGCCGTGACAGCATCCCGGGTGTGGTGATCTACGACGAACGTCTCTCCGTCCCGAGGCGCTGGTGGCTGGCCGTCCTGGTGGCGGCCGGCGCTCTCACGGCCGCCCTGCTGCCACTCGGTCCGACGGCCGCGGCGGCGGCCGGCGCCCTGTTGCTGACCGCGGCGGTCCCGGCGCTGCGCTGGTACGGCGCGGTCAGGATCCGGATCTGTGACGGTGTCCTGGTGGCCGGCCCGATCGTGCTGCGCGGTGAGCACACCGGCGCGGTCGAGATCCTCGACGAGGCCGCCGCCTTCGCCTGGCGCACCCGCCTCGCCGGCCCCCGGGCGCGTCTGCTCATCCGCACCTACCTGCCCCGTGCCGTGCGCGTCGAGGTCGCGGAGCCGTCCCTGCTCTGCCCGTACGTCTACCTCTCGACCCGCCGCCCGACCGCCCTCGCGGCGGCCCTCGCCGAGGCGCGCGACCGGTACGCCGCCCCGGCCGCGACGCGCGGCTGACCGCCCCTGCGGGCGGTTCGGCGCAGGCGGACAGGTGGGCGGACCGGCCCACCCCGCCCACCTCGGCGGCGACGACGACGGCTCCGGCGTAGCGGCGGACCCCGCGGGTCTCAGCCGACGTTCGGCGCGCCCGCTCCGGCGGGGTGCCCGGCGGTCCCGGACGACCCGAACCTGGTCGCCGAGACCTCGGCGTGCCCGATCCGCCGCAGTGCGAGGAGGATCGGCTCGTTGAGCACGGTGAGAGCCACCATCGCCTCCAGCTGCTCCTCGTCGGGATATCCGGCCAGGACGTCCACCTCGTACTCGGTCAGGGGGGCGACGGCGGCCGCGTAGGGACGCAGGCGGGTGATGTCGCAGGGGTGGCCGAGCCGTTCGAGCGCGGTGACGGCGTCGACCAGGTTCCAGTAGAGCGGCTGGTCCACGCACTCGCCCCAGCCCGTCTCGGCCAGCAGTTCGTCGACGGCCGCGCGCGCCGCCGTGCCGGGTTCGGGCCTTTCCTCCGCGTCGGGGCGACCGCTGAAGAGGGCCTCCTGGGCGGCGCCGAACCGCTGGTGCTGGTCGAGCGTGTCGTCCTCGGCGGCCCGGATCACCTCCTTGGTCGCGGCGATGCTCATGCCGCCGACCTGGACGAGCGCGCGGACCAGCCGGAGCCGGCGCAGGTGCGCCTCGGTGTACTCGGAGCGGGAGGCGGTGACGCGGTCGCCGGCGGGCAGCAGGCCCTCGCGCAGGTAGTACTTGATCGTCGCGGTCGGCACGCCGCTGCGGGTACTGAGGTCGGACAGCCGCATGGCGGGCTTTCCTTTCGGATCGACTGGACACCCCAAGGGGATAGTGTCACTATCTTAATAGGGATAGCGACACTATCCATTGACCTCAGGGGTGAGTCATGGCACCAACTACCCTTTCACGCGGGCGAACCACCGATGCCCACGAAGGCGTCGTCGTCGTCTTCCTCATCGGTATGCGGATCAACCGGTGGCGCGCCGTGCGCCAGTGGTGGCCCACCTTCAAAGCCATGCCGGCCATGCTGCGGGAGCTGGCGAAGGACCCGGACTCCGGCATGGCGGGCTTCCGGGTCGTGGTCGGGGGCGGACTGCGCGAGATCACCCTGATCCAGTACTGGCGGGACGCGGACCGGCTGCTGGCCTACGCGTCGGCGGCGGACCGCCACCACCGGCCCGCCTGGCAGGCGTTCAACCGCCGCGCCCGCTCCGCGTCGGCGGCGGACAGGGCGCCGGCGGTGGGGATCTGGCACGAGACCTTCCAGGTGCCCGCCGGCGGGCACGAGTCCGTCTACGTCGGCATGCCGTCCTTCGGTCTCGGCCAGGCGTTCGGTACGCAGCCGGTGGGGAAGCGCGGCGACACCGCGGCGCAGCGGCTCGCCGGCCGGCAGGGCTGACCGCGACGGCGCGGGCGGCGCGGCCTGCGCGGACAGTACGGCCGGCTCGGCAGGCCGGGACTCCCCGGGGGTGTGGTCTGATGGTGCGATGATCGACGAAGCTTTCGCCGCAGAGTGCCTGACGCCCGTCGCGGAGGTGGTCCGGCAGGCGGCCTCCGCCGAGATCATGCCGCACTTCCGGTCGCTCGCCGCCGACCAGGTGGCCGAGAAGAAGGGCCCGCACGACCTGGTGACGATCGCCGACCGGCGTGCCGAGGCCTACCTGTCCGCGGCGCTGACGGCGCTGCTCCCGGGCTCGGTGGTGGTGGGGGAGGAGGGCGTCGACGCGGATCCCTCCCGCTACGGCGCCCTGGGCGGCGACCTTCCGGTCTGGATCGTCGACCCGATCGACGGGACCCGCACCTTCGTCCGCGGCGAGGAGGGGTTCTGCACCCTGGTCGCCCTCGCCCACCGCGGCGAGCTGCTGGCCTCCTGGACGTACGCGCCGGCGCGTGACGAGATGGCGACGGCGCTCCGGGGCGGCGGGGCCCGGCTCGACGGCGTCCCGCTGTTCGCCGGCTCCCCGGGGCCCGGCGCTCCGCTGGAGATCGCCTCCTCGCACCCGGACTACACCACGCCCGACCAGCGGCGTGCGCTGCTCGGTCTGCGCACCGACGGGGTGACCACCCGGCCGTGCGCGGGGTCGGCCGGCCTCGAATACCTCGCCATCGCCCGCGGCGCCCTCGATGCCGTCGCCTTCTGCTGGGAGAACGCCTGGGACCACGCGGCCGGCCTCCTCCTGGTCACCGAGGCCGGCGGCGCCCACACCACCCGGGGTGGCGTGCCCTTCCGTCTCGCCGGGGGGAACACCCTCCCGCTCACCGCCGCCCGGGACCCCGAGACCCTGGAGCGCGTACGCCGCCTCCTCGCGGGCGAGTGATCCCGGGCCGGGCCCGCGGCTTCACTCGAACGGGGTGCGGTGCAGGGAGATCAGCAGGCGCCAGCTCCGGGCGGCGAGCTCCTCGGAGGTGGCCGGGACGAGGGCGTGCAGCCAGTCCGCCAGCAGTGCGGTGAAGGTCGCGGCGACGGCGGTCGCGACGAGGTCGGGGTGTGGCGCACCGGCCAGGGCCCGCTCGGTGCGGCTGCGTTCGCGCAGCTCGCGGTGGAGGACCTCGCCGAGCGGTCCGGTGCCGCCGGGCAGCAGCAGCGAGCGGTGGACCGCCGCGTGCTCCGCCACCTCGGCGAGGAACGCGGCGAGCGCCGGGGGCGGGGCGGCCGGGTCGGGGACGCCGCGCCAGGCGTGCAGGGCGTCGACGCCCTCGCGCGCGACCTGCGCGCAGGCGTCCACGGCGAGGGCCCGGAGGTCCTCGTAGTGCAGGTAGAAGGTGGCGCGTCCGACGGCCGCGCGCCGGACCACGGCGGCCACGCTGACCTCGCCGAGCGGGCGTTCGGCGCACTCGGCGAGCAGCGCGGCGCGGAGTTTGGCCCGGGTGCGGTCGGCCCGTGCGTCGCTCACCGGGCGACCAGGACGGCGGCGAGCGCGAGGGCGCCGGGCAGGGCCTGGGCGAAGAGGATCCGGCGGTTGGCGGTCGCCGCGCCGTACAGGCCGGCCACCACGACGCAGGACAGGAAGAAGACCTGGGCGCCGAAGCCGGTGGGGTCGTCCGCGAGCAGCCCCCAGACCAGGCCGGCGGCCAGGAAGCCGTTGTAGAGGCCCTGGTTGGCGGCCAGCGGGGCGGTGGCCTTCGCCGTCGTGGCGTCGAAGCCGGAGAGGCCGCGCCCCGGCGCGCGCTCCCAGAGGAACATCTCCAGCACCAGGATGTAGCCGTGCAGGGCGGCCACCAGGCCCACCAGCGTGTTCGCGACGATACCCATGACGAGGCTCCGTTCTGGACGAGTGTCCAGTAATCATAGACAGGTGTCCAGAACTGAGCCACCGGCCGGCTGCGGGTGGAGCGGAGCGGAAGGGTCGACGCCCGCCTCCGCGAACTCCAACTCTCCCCGGGTCCGAACGGCGTGACGCCGCCTCTGGAGTCGGCGGAGCCTCAGGGGGGTGTCATCGGCCGGCGGGGGTGAGGGTGTCGGGACCGCTCGGGTTAGGTTAACCTAACCTAACTATCGCTTCGGCTGAAGCTCCTCCCCGACGTTCCGCACCACCTCCCCGCAGTACCACCTCCCCGCAGCGCCATCGCGCCGCCGCGCCCGGGCGCTCAGGCCCGGACGCGGCGCCGATCCCCCCGGAAGCCGGGCCGTCGAGCCCATCCACCAGTCAGGACACCGCGTGCGCCCCGACCTCGAAGTCCCCCTGCCCGTACCGGACGACGCCTGGCGGACCAGGCCGGCGGCCCAGCAGCCGGACTGGCCCAGCGTTTCCGAACTGCGGGACGCCGTGCGTCGGCTGGAGTCCCTGCCCGTCCTCGTCCCGGCCGAGGAGTGCGAGCGCCTCCGTCTGCGCATGGCCGACGTGGCACGCGGCCGGTCCTTCCTGCTCCAGGGCGGGGACTGCGCGGAGACCTTCGACATGATCACCCCCGAAGGTGTGGGTGCCACCCGTGGCACGCTGCGCAGCATGGCGGCCACCCTGTCGGACGCCCTGGCCATGCCGGTGGTCACCATGGGGCGGACCGCCGGCCAGTACGCCAAGCCCCGTTCCCGGAACACGGAGACCCGTGGCGGTGTGACGTTGCCGGTCTACCGGGGTGATGCCGTCAACGGGACCGAGTTCACCCCCGAGGCGCGGACGCCCGACCCAGGCCGCCTCCTCCGGAGCCGTCACGTCGCTGCGGTGACCATCGGGTATCTCCGCGAACTCGCGGACGAGGGAGACGAGTTCTTCGTTTCCCATGAAGGTCTTCTCCTGGACTACGAGGCCGCGCTGACCAGGACCGACCCGCGCACCGGGCGTCGCTGGGCCGGCTCCGGTCACCTGCTGTGGATCGGCGAGCGGACCCGCGACCTGGACGGCGCGCACGTCGAGTACTTCAGCACCGTCGACAACCCGATCGCCGTGAAGCTCGGCCCGACCGCGGACGCGGACACCGTGCTGCGGCTGGCCGACCGCCTCGACCCCGAGCGGGAGCCCGGGCGGCTCACCTTCATCAGCCGGATGGGTTCCCGGGCCGTGCGGCACGTCCTGCCCGAGCTCGTCTCCCGGGTGGCGGCCGAGGGCTTCCCCACGGCGTGGGTGTGCGACCCGATGCACGGCAACACCGTCACCGCGCCCTCCGGACACAAGACCCGGTACTTCAACACGGTCATGGACGAGATCAGGGGCTTCTTCGAAGTGCACCGCACACTGGACACGGTGGCCGGGGGCCTGCACCTGGAGATGACCGGCCGGGACGTCACCGAGTGCGTCGGCGGAACCGGCGGAGTTTCCGCCGACGACCTCGCCGACCGGTACGAGTCGGCCTGCGACCCGCGCTTCAACCGCGCCCAGTCCCTGGAGGTGGCCGCCCGGGTCGCCGAGCTGGCCTCCAAGTCGCCCGGTCCGCTCCGGGTCTCGCCGACGATCTACTTCTGACACCGCGGCAGGCCGCACCGCGCGGACGCCGAAGCGCCGGCACCCTCTCCCGGGCCCGGCGTTTCGGCGGGTGCGGAGCCGTCGGACCGGTCCCCGCCGGCGTGCTCCACCGGGTCGGCCGAGCCGAACCCCGGCGCCCTCCCGGGCCGACGGCGAGGGCCGGGCGGCGGGCGTCACGGCAGCAGGACCACCTGGCCCGCGTAGTTGAGGCCGGCGCCGAAGCCGACCAGGAGCGCGGTGTCGCCCGGACCGGCCTCCCCGGCCTCCAGCAGCGCCTCCAGGGCCAGCGGCACCGAGGCGGAGGACGTGTTCCCGGTGCGGGCCACGTCGTGCGAGACCACCGTCCGCGGGCCCAGCTCCAGCCGTTCGGCCATCAGGTCGATCATCCGCGCGTTGGACTGGTGCGGCACGAACACGTCCAGGTCCCCGGGCGCGACCCCCGCGCCGTCCAGCGCCCGGCGCGCGCCCGGGCAGACCTCCTCCATCGCCCACCGGAACACCCGGCGGCCGTCCATCCGCAGCCAGGGCCGCTCGGTCGTGCCCGGTGATCCCGCGTAGGCGTCCCACCCGTGCGACATCCGCAGCGAGTCGAAGTACCGGCCGTTGGCGGCGCGGGCCACCGGTCCGATCCCGGGCCGGTCGGCCGGGCCGACCACCGCCGCGCCCGCGCCGTCGGCGAACAGGAAGGCCATCGAGTCGTCCGTCGGGTTCACGATGTCGGTCATCCGCTCGGCGCCGACCACCAGGACGTGACCGGCGCTGCCGGCGCCGATCGAGTCGGCGGCCAGCGCGAGGGCGTGGCAGAAGCCCGCACAGGCGGCCGAGAGGTCGATCCCCGTGGCGCCGTGCGCGCCCAGCTCGTGCGCGATCCGGACGGCCGTCGGCGGGGTCATCAGCATGTTGGAGGTGCTCGCCAGCAGCACCAGGTCGATGTCGGCGGGCCGGACCCCGGCGCGGGCCAGGGCCTTGTCGGCAGCCGCCGCGCCCATCACGGCCAGGGTCTCCGCCGGCCCGGCGAACCGGCGCTCCACGATGCCGCTGCGGCCGGTGATCCACTCCTCCGGGTGCCCGATCAGCCGGCCCAGTTCGGCGTTGCCGACCACCCGGGCGGGCCGGTACCCGCCGACCCCGAGCAGCCGGCTGTGACCGACGGGGGCCGCCCGCAACCCGTCCGTCCGCGCCCCGTCCGCCTCCGGCCCGTCCGCCTCCGCCCGGTTCGCCCAGGCCCCGTCCGCCTCCGGCCGGTCCGGGCGCGGACGCTCCGGTCGCACCGCGTTCTGCACCGCACTCTGCTCGGCCATCGTCGACTCCCCTTCGGGCCGCTCGGGTCAGCACTCCGGGGACAGCGTCCGGGGCCTGCCTGGAACCCGGCCGGAGCCAGCCGCGCCGTCGGCTGTCCAGCGCCGCTCGACCGCGTCCCCAGCCGGGTTGCCGACGGTGGCGATGTTCACCGAACGGAAGGAAACCCCATGGCTGGCTTCACGCTCACCGACTTCCAGCAGATCGTGGCGAAGTGCTTCGAGGGCACCGACGGCGGCGAGCTCGACGCGGCCTCGGTCGACAGCGAGTTCGGCGACCTCGGCTACGACTCCATCGTGGTCTACGAGATCGCCGTCCGGATCCAGGACGACTACGGCGTCGCCATCCCGGACGAGGACCTCGACGACCTCAAGACGCCCGCCGACTTCATCGCGTACATCGGTGCCCGCATCCCCGCCGCGAGCTGACGGAGCGACCGGAGGGCAGCCGCGGGGACGGCTGCCGACGGCAGAGGACGGAAGAGGAAAAGAGGAGAACCGACTATGAACCGTAGCGTCGCCATCACCGGCATCGGTGTGGTCGCGCCCGGCGGGATCGGCCGGAAGGCGTTCTGGGACCTGCTCGTCTCCGGGCGCACCGCCACCCGGACCATCTCGCTGTTCGACCCCGGCCGCTTCCGCTCGCGGGTGGCGGCCGAGGTGGACTTCGACCCGGCGCTGTACGGCCTGACCCCCCGGGAGGTCCGCCGGCTCGACCGGGCGGCCCAGTTCGCCGTGGTCAGCGCCCGCGAGTGCATCACCGACAGCGGACTCGAGTTCGCCGCGCTGGACCCGCACCGGGTCGGGGTCAGCGTCGGCAGCGCCGTCGGGGGCACCACCACCCTGGAACAGGAGTACCTCGTCCTCAGCGACAGCGGCCGGCAGTGGGAGGTCGACGGCGACTACGTGTCACCGCACCTGTACGACGCCTTCGTGCCCAGCTCGCTGGCGGCCGAGGTGGCCTGGACGGCAGGCGCCGAGGGCCCTGCCGCCGTGGTCTCCACGGGGTGCACCTCGGGTCTTGACTCCATCGGCTACGCCCGCGACCTGATCGCGGAGGGCAGCGCCGACGTCATGCTGGCCGGCGCGGCCGACACCCCGATCTCACCGATCGCCGTCGCCTGCTTCGACGCCGTCCGCGCCACCTCGGTGCGCAACGACGACCCGGCCCACGCCTCGCGCCCCTTCGACCGCGGCCGCGACGGGTTCGTGATCGCCGAGGGCGCCGCGATGTTCGTCCTGGAGGAGCTGGAGCACGCCCGGGCCCGGGGCGCGCACGTCTACGGGCTGGTCTCGGGGTACGCCACGCGCTGCAACGCCTACCACATGACCGGGTTGAAGAAGGACGGCCGCGAGATGGCCGAGGCCGTCAGGCACGCCCTGGCCGAGGCACGGCGGGCACCCGACGCGGTCGACTACGTCAACGCCCACGGCTCCGGCACGAAGCAGAACGACCGGCACGAGACGATGGCCTTCAAGCAGGCACTCGGCGACCACGCCTACCGGGTGCCGGTCAGCTCCATCAAGTCGATGGTCGGTCACTCGCTCGGGGCGATCGGATCGATCGAGATCGCCGCCTGCGCACTGGCCATGGAGCACGGGGCCGTCCCGCCCACCGCCAACCTGCACGAGCGCGACCCGGAGTGCGACCTCGACTACGTGCCCAACGAGGCGCGGGAGGCCCGGTTGGACACCGTGGTGTCGGTCGGCAGCGGCTTCGGCGGCTTCCAGAGCGCGATGGTCCTGACCCGGGCGGACGCCGCATGAGCGGCGTGGACACCGGAGGCGCCGCCGCCGGGCCCGCCGTCCGCACCGGGCCCGCAGCCGGTGCCGGAGGCGCAGCCGGCACCGGCGCGGACACCGCGGTGGTCACCGGCATCGGCGTGGCCGCGCCCAACGGCCTGGGTACGGAGACCTGGTGGGCGGCGACCCTGCGCGGCGAGAGCGGGATCCGCCCCATCACCCGCTACGACGCCACGAAGTACCCGGTGCGCCTGGCCGGGCTCATCCCGGACTTCGACGCCGCCGCCCACCTGCCGGGCCGCCTGCTGCCGCAGACCGACCGGGTCACCCGGCTGGCGGTCGCCGCCGCCGACTGGGCGCTCGCCGACTCCGGCGCCGACCCGGCCGAGCTGCCCGAGTACGGCATGAGCGTGGTGACCTCCAACGCCACCGGCGGCTTCGAGTTCACCCACCGCGAGGCGCGCAAGCTGTGGACCAAGGGCCCGCAGCACGTCAGCGTCTACGAGTCCTTCGCCTGGTTCTACGCGGCCAACACCGGTCAGATCTCCATCCGCCACGGCATGCGCGGGCCGGGCAGCGTCCTGGTGGCGGACCAGGCCGGCGGGCTCGACGCGCTCGGCCACGCCCGGCGCACCCTGCGCGGGGGGAGTTCGCTGGTGGTGAGCGGCGGGGTGGAGTCCGCGTTCGACCCGTGGGGGCTGGTGGCGCACCTGTCCGGCGGCGGGGTCTCGACGGTCGCCGACCCGACCCGCGCCTACCTGCCGTTCGACACCGGGGCCGCCGGGCACGTGCCCGGCGAGGGCGGCGCCGTGCTGATCGTGGAGAGCGCCGCGGCGGCGGCCGCGCGCGGTGCCCACCAGGTCTACGGCGAGATCGCCGGGTACGCGGCGACCTTCGACCCGGCGCCCGGGTCCGGCCGCCCGCCCGGCCTGGAACGCGCCGCCCGGCTGGCCCTGTCGGACGCCGGCCTGGCGGCCGGGGACATCGACGTGGTCTTCGCCGACGCGGCCGGCGTCCGCGAGCGCGACGACGCCGAGGCGGCGGCGATCGAGGCGCTGTTCGGCCCGTACGGGGTCCCGGTGAGCGTGCCCAAGACGCTCACCGGCCGGCTCACCGGCGGCGGCCCGCCGCTGGACACCGCCGCCGCGCTGCTGTCCGTCCGGGACGGCGTGCTGCCCGCGGCGGCGCACGTCACCCGGCCGGTGCCCGGCCACCGGCTCGACCTGGTGCGGGGCGAACCGCGCCCGCTGCGGGTCCGGGCCGCGCTGGTCCTGGCGCGCGGCCACGGCGGCTTCAACTCCGCCCTGGTGGTGCGCGCCGTGGAGCCGGGCCGCGGGGCCGCCCGGGGCACGACCCGCCCATCCGTCCGCGAGACCGCCCGGGAGGACCGGCCATGAGCCACCTGACCTTCGACGACCTCCGAGAAATCCTCGCCGAGTGCGCGGGCGAGGACGAACAGACCCGGATCGACCCCGAGGCCCTGGACCTCCCGTTCACCGACCTCGGCTACGACTCGCTGGCCCTGCTGGAGACGGCGGCGGTGATCACCCGCCGCTACGGCACCGACCTCGCCGACGACGTGATGGCGGCCGTCGAGACCCCGCGCCAGCTGCTCGACCTGGTGAACAGCGCGATGGCCGAGGCGGCCTGAGCCGCCGCGGCGGACCGGGCCGCCGGGCCGGATCCGAGAGCCCGAGAGCCCGAGAGCCCGAGTGAAGTCAGAAGTCCGAGAGAACCCGAGAGAACCCGAGAGGAGCGCGAGCATGGGAGTGCAGCAACCACCCGGCCCGGCCCTGGTCACCGGGGCGACCCGCGGCATCGGCCGGGCCGTCGCCGAGACGCTCGCCCGGCGCGGTCACCCCGTCTTCCTCGCCGCCCGGGACGCCGAACAGGTGGCCGCCACCGTCAAGGAGCTGCGCGGGCAGGGCCTGACGGCGGACGGCGCCGCCTGCGACGTGCGGTCCCGCGACGAGGTGCGGGGCTGGGTCGCGGCCGCCGTCGAGCGGTACGGCCCGGCGGAGGTGCTGGTGAACAACGCCGGCCGGGGCGGCGGCGGCGTCACCGCCGACCTTCCCGACGAGACCTGGTACGACGTCATCGACACCAACCTCAACAGCGTCTTCCTGGTCACCCGGGAGGTCCTCACCACCGGCCGGATGCGCGAGCGCGAACGCGGCCGGATCATCAGCATCGCCTCGACCGGCGGCAAGCAGGGCGTGCTCTACGGGGCGCCCTACTCGGCGTCCAAGCACGGCGTGGTCGGCTTCACCAAGGCGCTCGGCCTCGAACTCGCCAAGACCGGCATCACCGTCAACGCGGTCTGCCCCGGGTACGTCGAGACGCCGATGGCCGAGGGCGTGCGCCGGGGCTTCGCCGGCCTGTGGAACGTCACCGAGCAGGAGGTGCTGGAACGCTTCCTGGCCAAGATCCCGCTCGGCCGCTACACCGAGCCCGCCGAGGTGGCCGCCTTCGTCGGCTTCCTGGTCACCGACGAGGCGGCCCCGATCACCGCGCAGGCGCTCAACATCTGCGGCGGCCTCGGCACGTACTGACCCGCCCGCCCCGCCCGCCCCGCCGGACGGGCCGCCCGGGCCGACGGGGCGGCCCGCCACGACGGGCCGCCCCACCACGACGACGGAGGGACCCATGACCACGCCACCGACCCGCCGCACCGCCGAGCACACCGCGGACCTCCGGGCACCCGCCGACCGGGCGTTCCGGCTGATCGCCGACGTCACCCGTTGGCCGCTGCTCTTCCCGCCCTGCGTCGCCGCCGACGTGCTGGAGTCCGACCTCGACTCCGAGCGGATCCGCCTCTGGGCCCTGGTCGGCGAGGAGGTGCGCAGCTGGACCTCGCTGCGCACCCTCGACCGCGAGCGGCTGCGGATCGACTTCCGCCAGGAGACGCCGAGCCCGCCGCTCACCTGGATGGGCGGCCACTGGGAGTTCGAGCGCGGCGCGGGCGGCGAGAGCGCCACCCGGCTGGTCCTCGGCCACGAGTGGGTCACCGCCGGCGCGCCCGAGCAGGCCGACCTGATCGCCCGGGCTCTGGACGGCAACAGCGAGCAGGAGATCGGCGCCGTCCGGGCCTGGGCCGAACGACCGGAGCCGCCGGAGGAGTTGGTCTTCTCCTTCGCGGACCGGGTCGAGACGACCGCCCCGCCCGGGGCGGTGTACGACGTCCTGCACCGCGCCGACCTGTGGCCGGACCGGCTGCCCCACGTGGACGCGGTCGAGCTGACCACGGTCCCGGCGACGCCGGTCACCGGCGGCGCGGAGGTCCAGCGGCTGTCGATGGACACCCGGGCCGAGGACGGCTCGGTGCACCGGACCCGTTCGGTGCGGCTCTGCTTCCCGCACGAGCGGATCGTCTACAAGCAGACCGCCCCGCCGGCCGGTCTGCTGGGCCACAGCGGCGAGTGGATCGTCACCCCGCACGGTGCGGGCTCCGCGGTCACCGCCGTGCACCGGGTCGCCCTCGACGCGGACGCGCTGCCCCGGCTGTTCGGCGCGGGTACCGAGCTCGCGGTGGTGCGCGAGCGGGTGCGCGCGGTGCTCGGGGGGAACAGCCTGCGCACGCTGGAGTGGGCGCGTTCGTTCCTGGCCGACGCCGACGCCGACGCCGACGCTGCCGTCGCTGATGCCCGTGTCGCTGCCCGGGAGGTGGCCCGATGACGGAGCTGCTCGCCCCGCACGGTGCGCCGGACGCCGACCGGGTCCGCGTGCGGGAGGTCGCGGACGGGGTCTACGCCTACGTCCAGGAGCCCGGCGGCTGGTGCCTCAACAACGCCGGCGTGGTGCTCGGCGGCGGGGAGAGCCTGCTCGTCGACACGGCGGCGACCGAGCGGCGGGCCCGGCGTCTCCGCGAGGCCGTGAACGGTCTGACCGCGGCCCCGCCGCGGCTGCTGGTGCTCACCCACTTCCACGGCGATCACGTCTTCGGCTCCGCGGTGGCGGCGCCCGAGGCGGCCGTGGTCGCCCACGAGCACGCCCGCCGGGAGATGACCGAGGCCGGCCTCGGCCTCACCGGGCTCTGGCCCGACGTGGACTGGGGCCGGATCGAGGTGCGGCTGCCGCACCTGACGTACCGGGACCGTCTCACCGTGCACGTCGGCGACCGCCCCGTCGAGCTGCTGCACTTCGGGCCTGCCCACACCACCGGGGACACCCTGGTGTGGCTGCCGGAGGACGGCGTGCTGTTCGCCGGGGACGTGGTGCTCAACGGCTGCACGCCGTTCGTCCTGATGGGCTCGGTGCGCGGCACCCTGCGCACGCTGGAGCGGCTGCGCGAGCTGGCGCCCCGGACGGTGGTGCCCGGCCACGGGCCGGTCGCCGGTCCGGAGGTGCTGGACGAGACGGCCGCCTACCTGGACTGGCTGCTGCGGACGGCCGAAGCGGGCCGGGCCGCCGGGCTGAGCCCGCTGGAGACGGCCCGCGACGCCGGTCCCGGCCCGTACCCCGACTGGCTGGACGGCGAACGGGTGGTCGGCAACCTGCACCGCGCCTACGCCGAACTCGACGGCGAACCGGAGGGCGTGGCGCTGGACGTGGTGCGGATCTTCGGCGAGCTGGTGGAGTACAACGGCGGGCGACTGCCGGACTGCTACGCCTGACCCCCCACCGCGGTGCGGCCCCGGTGGGGGAGGTGCCGGTCGGTGACCCCGGTAGGAGCGGCCCCCTCGGGGGCGGACCCTGCCGGGGTCACCGTCGTGCCCGGAGGGCCGGCAGGTCGGGCTCCGTCCGGCTGCGCGACCGGGCGGCCGAGGGGCGTACCCAGGTGTCCAGGACGGCGGCGGAGAACAGGCCCAGTCCGCGGACGCGGGCCCGGGCGAGGTCGGCCGGCGTGTCGACGTCCAGCCGCAGGCCCGGTGCGGCGGCCAGCACCGGCTCCCGGGACTCGGCGGCCCGGCCGAACGACGGGACCAGGTCCGCCGCCCGCAACGCGGTCACGGCCGTGGTGCCCGCGCCGGTGTGGTCGGCGACCCGGGCCCGGCGGTGCCGGCGGGCGGCGGCCAGTGCCTCCGCCAGCTCCTCTGGCCGCAGCGTCGGCAGGTCGGCGGCGAGGACGGCCACCGGGCAGTCCGGGGCGAGCGCGGCGGCCCCGGCCAGGGCCGCCGCGTCCGGCCCGGCGCGCCGCCCCTCCGGGGTGGTCGCGGCGCCGAGCGTCCGGGCCTGCCGGGCGGCCAACGGGTCGTCGGTCACCACCAGGACGAGCCCCACGCCCGGAGTGGCCCGCACCGCACGCAGGGTGTCGAGGTAGAAGGCGTGGGCCAGTTCGGCGTGGTGGCGGCCGCTGTGCAGGGCCAGGCGCTGCTTCGCCGATCCGAAGGGCCGGACGGGCAGGACGACCGACCAGAGCAGATCGTCCTCCCCGGGGCCGCCCCGGGCACGGTAGGGCTCGGCTGTCATACCTCCGAGCGTCCCCGCCCCCTCTGGAGCCCTTCTCCAGCTCGCCTGGAGCACCTCCGGGGCTCCCTCGGGCCTCCCGTCCGGGGCCCGCCCCGGACGGGTCAGACCGGCCGGGCGGCCGGGCGGTGGGGGCCGGCCTCGGCGTCCAGCAGGGCGACGGCGGCGTCGAACGCGGCGCGGTCCGCAGGGGTGCCGGTCCGCCGGTGGTCGGCGAGGAGGGGGACGATCACGCTGGCGCCGGAGCGGACCGCGGGGTGGCGACGGGCGGGGGTGGAGAGGCTGCGGTCGGGCGCGGCGTCGAGGAGCAGCAGACCGGGCCGGGTGCCGGCCCGGTCGAGCAGGGCCGACAGGGCGGGCCACCAGCGGACCGGGAGGGCGAGTTGGTCGGCCCAGAAGCGCGGGTCGAGGGCCTCTCCGGGACGGACCGGGGCGGCGGTGCGGGCGGAGAACACGGTGGTGCGCGGCGGTCGGAGGCCGAGGTCGCCGAGCGCCGTGCCGAACCGTCGTGCCGCGGGAGCCAGGGCGGGGGAGTGGAAGGCGTGGCCGGAGCGCAGCGCGCGGACGGTGAGGCCGGCCGCGCGCAGCAGGTCGGCGGCGGCGTCGAGGGCGGCGGAGGGGCCGGCGAGGACGGTCTGCCGGGGGCCGTTGACCGCCGCGACGGCGATGCCGGGGCCGAGCCGGGGCGGCAGGTCGGTGGGGGCCGCCGCGACCGCGAGCAGGCCGCCCCGGGTACCCGGGTCGAGGTCGCCGGTGCGGGCGTCGACGAGGACGGCCAGCCGGTCGGCGGGGAGGACGTCCGCCAGGGCTGCGGCGGCCAGCTCGCCGATGCTGTGGCCGAGCAGCAGATCGGGCAGGCCGGCGGCGGCCTCGACGGCCCGCCCGAGGGCGTGGCCGACGGCCAGCAGCAGCGGCTGGGCGGCCTCCGCCTCGTCCAGCGCGGGATTGGGCGCGGGGCTCAACCAGTTCTCGCGCAGCCGGTCGCCGCGTGCGCCGAGGGCGGTGAACAGCCGGTCGAGGTGCTCGGTGAAGACCGGCTCGGTGCCGTACAGCCCGGCGGCCATGCGTTCGCGCTGGGCGCCCTGGCCGGGCAGGAGCAGCACGGTGCGGCGGTGTTCGGTCATCGTCGTCTCCCCTGGGTGGTCCGTCGTTCGCGTCGTTCGCGTCGCTCGCGTTGGTCGTTCGTCGTTCGTCCCCGGTCGTGGGGAGCGTGCGGGTGATGCCTTGACCCGGGATGGACCGGGCCTCAAGCCGGACTCCTGGCCGCGCCGGGAGGGTGAGGGCGTGACGGATGTGCTCTTCCACGACGAGTTCCGCGACGGCTTCCCTGACGGCTTCCGGGGCGGTCTTCACGACGGTCTTCACGACGGTCGCCGCGCCGGCTCCGATCCCGGGCCGGACTGGCGGGCGCGCGGCGACGGTGTCGCCACGGTCTCGGCGGACGGCCTGCTGGTGCGCTCCGCCGGGACCGACCCGGTCACCGGCGCGCCGGCCTTCACCGCGACCTGCGACCCGGCCGCACCGGGCGGCGGCCGGGGCGACCACCTGAAGTGGACGGCCCTGGTGCGGCACACCGCAGGCTCGGGACTGCCCGGGTTCGACGTGCCGGACGGGGGCGCACTGACGGTCGGCGCGGTGCTGACGGCCCGCTTTCCGGGCACCGGACGGCACCCGTTCGGGGCGGCGGTGGCCGACCCGGCGTCAGACCTCCGGCTGGCTGCGGCCGGTCTGGTGGCCTTCGACCCGGCGAGCCGGGCGGCCTTCGACTTCCTGCTCACCGATACCCGGGTGTACGCGCTGTACGAGCGCCTGCCGGAACCGGCGGGCTCCGGCGCACCGCGTTCCGCGGCCTTCAGCCAGGCCGTGCCGGTGGCCGTCCGGACGCCGGAGTCGTGGCACCGCTGCGCCGTCCGGGTGGACCGCGGCGGTACCCGGGTGACCTGGCTGCTGGACGGCGCCGAGGTGTTCGCGGTGGACCGGATCGGCCACCGGCCGGCGGGGCGCGAACACCTGCTGCTGGACCACGGGGGCGAGCCGGGGGAGCCGGTCCGGCTCGGGCAGTTGGCGGTCGGGCTGGCGACGATGACGCTGCTGGACGGCGCCGGCCCGGACGGCCGGGGGTTGGTGCGGCTGGACGCCGCGCCGGGGCACTACTACGACGTGCGGTCCGGGGCGCCGGCGCCGCAGGCGTTCGTGGACGAGCGGAGCCGGCCGGAGAGCCGACTCTTCGGCGCCGGTGCGGTGTTGAGGGTGCGTGAGGTGACCGTCCGGGAGGCGCGTGAGGTGCGCGAGGTGCCTGCGGTGCGCGTGCGGACGGGTGTTGACAGCCGTCGGCGACCCCGTTAGCTTACATTTGCTTTCAAAGCAAACGATTGGAGCGCCCTCATGAGCTGGAACGAACGGATCATCAAAGAGTTCCGGGAGAACAACGGGAAGGTGGGGGGCATGTTCGAAGGCGCCCCGATGGTGGTCCTCACCACCGCCGGCCGCCGCACCGGCAAGCCGCACACCAACCCGGCGATCTACCTGCGGGACGGCGACCGGTACCTGGTCTTCGCCTCCAACCTCGGCAACTCGCAGCACCCCGACTGGTACCACAACCTGGTCGCCGCACCCCAGGTCACGATGGAGATCGGCACCGACGAGGGGCGCGTGAAGCCCTTCGCCACCCGCGCGGTCGTCCTGGAGGGGGAGGAGCGCGACCGGCTGTACGAGCTGCAGAGCACCCTCAGCCCGGCCTTCCGCGAGTACCAGGAGAAGACCACCCGGGTGATTCCGGTGGTCGCCCTGCACGCGCTGGACCTCTCCACGGACAGCGACCGCAACCGGATGATCGGGCGTCAGTTGATCATCCACCACGAGGAGTTGAGGGCCGAGCTGGCCGAGGTCCGCGCCGCCGTCGAGAGCGTGCTGAACGGTGGGGAGGAGGCTCGTCCGACTCCCGACCTCACCCGGCAGCTGCACCGCCGCTGCCTCACGTTCTGCTACGGACTCCAGCTGCACCACACCCGCGAGGACGGCTCCTTCACCGCTTTCGAGCAACAGTTCCCGCACCTCGTGCCGGCCATCACCAGGCTGCGCGAGGAGCACGAGGTGGTCGAACGGAAGCTGGCCGACCTCGAAGCGGTGCTGGAGCGCGGCCTCGCGGCCGAGGGCGGCGACGTCGCCGCCCTCAGGACGGAGCTCGACCGGGTGATCGACGGTCTGGAGGCGCACTTCGCCTACGAGGAGGAGCACCTGCTGCCGGCGCTGGACGTGCCCCGTCCATCCTGACCGGGCCCCGGGCAGGCCGGGGCCCCCGAACCACGGAGCGTGCTGACATGCGCTACACGCTGCTCGGCAAGTCGGGCCTGAGGGTCTCCGAACTCGCCCTGGGCACCATGACCTTCGGAACCGACTGGAAACTGCCGCCCGAGGTCCCCGGCCGCCTGCTCGACCAGTTCGCCGACGCCGGCGGCAACCTGCTGGACACCGCCAACGAGTACGGCAACGGCACCGCCGAGTCACTGCTCGGCGAACTCCTCGCCGGCCGCCGCGACCGGTTCGTGCTGAGCACCAAGTACACGATGCAGACCCGGCCCGGAGACCTCAACTCGGCCGGGAACCACCGCAAGAACCTCGTCAACTCCCTGGAGGCCAGCCTCCGCCGGCTGCGCACCGACCACCTCGACCTGCTCTGGGTGCACGCCCGCGACACGCTGACCCCGGTGCCCGAGGTGATGCGCGCCCTGGAGGACGTCGTCCGGGCCGGAAAGGTGCTCTACGTCGGTGTCTCCGACTGGCCCGCGTGGGAGGTCGCCCAGGCCAACACCCTGGCCGAACTGCGCGGCTGGTCCGCCTTCGTCGGCCTCCAGCTGCACTACAACCTCCTCGACCGCACCGCCGAGCGTGAACTGCTGCCGATGGCCCACGCCTTCGACCTCCCGGTGCTCGCGTGGGGGCCGCTGGCCGACGGCCGGCTCACCGGCAAGTACCTGACCGGCGGCACCGGGCGGCTGGACAGCGTCGCCTGGGGCCGGGCCCGCGGCGAGGGCGACGACGTCGTCCGGGAGGTCCTGGCCGTCGCCGAGGCGGTCGGCCGCCCGCCCGCGCAGGTCGCGCTCGCCTGGCTCCGCTCGCGCCCCGGCACGGTGATCCCGCTGGTCGGCGCCACCTCGGAGGAGCAGCTGCGGCAGAACCTGGCGGCCACCGAACTCTCGCTGGACGCCGAGCAGTTGGCCGCACTGGACCGGGTCAGTGCGGTGCCGGCCGGCTTCCCGCACGCGTTCCTGCGGTTCCCCGCCATGGTCCGGCTGATCTACGGCGACCAGTGGGACCAGGTCGACGACCGGCGCACCACCGTCCGCCGGGCCGTCGCCGACGACCTCTACGGTACCGCCGCACGGTAGCGCCCGGGCGGGACCGACGACAGACGGCCGAGGACTCCGGTTAGCCCCGGGGCCCCGGCCGTCCGTCGTCCCCTCGGACCGGGCGGCGGTCCTCCGGGCGGCGGTCCTCCGGCCCTCCGGCACGCGGCCGGCCGACGGAAGGGGCGCAGGCCGGACGGCCAGGACGGGCGTTACCGCACGTACCGCATGTCGAACGAACGCACCTTCAGCGTCACACCCTGACCCCAGAGCCGGTTCTGCTCCAGGCTCCGGTCGTCGAGGAAGGTCTGCGGCGCCGGCGCGCCCTGCGACGGCTTGTAGTAGAAGTTCTCCTCCTTGCCGAGGCGGACCAGCCCGCGCTTGTCCCGGTCACGCACACCGCCGGCGCCGTCCAGCAGGTTCCCGGTGCCGAGGCCGCACTGCACCGAGGTCGCCCGGACCTGCTCCGGGGTGCCGCCGTGGTCCAGCCGCAGGTACTTGCGGTCGAACGCCGGCGTCCCGATCCGGTCGGTGGACAGCACGTTCCTGCCGTTCACCAGCCAGGTGACCCGCCGGCCGCCCTGGTCGAACTTGATCTGGAGGTCGTCCGTCCGGCCCGGGGTGCGCTTGGCCACCGGGACGGAGTAGTGGTACGAGGCGTAGGTGCTGCCGGGGATCGGCAGCCGCTCGTACACCGCGTGGATCTCGCCGTTGGTGACCGTCAGGTTGGCCACCGTGTGGGTGGTGTGGTCCACCGAGATCAGCGTGGCACTGGCCAGCCGGGGATCGGTCTGCGGATCGGACACCGCCCGGCCGAACGGGTGCTGGTCGACGTAGTCCGACCGGACCGACACCTGGCTGGAGCAGACCAGCGCACCGGTGTCCGGGACGGGCACGCCGTTGGCGGAGGACTGCCGGGGCTGCGCCACCCACTTGAGGTGGTCGCCGGTGCCACCGCCGAAACCGGTGGCGTTCTGGTCGGTCGTCGCGGCGAACGCCGGCCGGCCGGTGACCGGGTTGGTCCCGGTCGGCACCACCGTGATGCCGCGCCGGCCGGCGGTGATCACACCGTCGCCCTGCGGCAGCACCGCGCCGGTCGCGGTCTTCGACGAGCCCAACTGCCAGGTCTGCGCCGAGTCGAAGCCGTCGCGGAACTCGTCGTGGAAGAGGACCTGCCCGGGCCTCCCCGCCGCACCGGCGTCCGCGACGGCTGTCCCGCCGGCCCCGGCCACGCCGGCCATCGTCATCGCGACGCCGATCGCCGCCTTCACTTTCCCGTTCATCGCGTCTCCCTGCGCATTCGACAGAGCACCACAGAGCACTTCCGAGCTTCCGAGCACCTCGGGTGGTGCGCCGCACACTCTGGCCGCGCTCCCTCGAATTCCGGTCGAACCGCCGTCTCCACGCCCGCTCGACCACTGCTCCAGCCGCCCCGGACAGGCTGCCCGAGCCCATGATGACCAGCCCCTGTCCGGAAGGAGGCGATGGCCGTGGACCAGCTCCTTGCCATCACCGAGGAAGTCGGCACCGCACTGGCCGAGCGGCGGCCGGTGGTCGCGCTCGAATCGTCGCTCGTCACCCACGCACCGTCCGTCGACGCCGCCCTCGCCATCGAGAAGGCCGTCCGGGACGGCGGCGCCGTGCCCGCCACCATCGGCATCCTGGACGGCCGGCTGCTCGTCGGCCTCGACGCCGACCAGATCGAACGGCTGCGCACCACCGCCGGCGTGCCCAAGGTCAGCGCCCGCGACATCGGCCCGGTGCTGGCCGGCGGCGGCCCCGGCGCCACCACCGTGGCCGGCACCATCGTCATCGCCGAGCGGGCCGGCATCCCGGTGTTCGCCACCGCCGGGATCGGCGGCGTCCACCGCCGCGCGCAGCAGACCTTCGACATCTCGCCGGACCTCCTCCAGTTCACCCGCACCCGGATCACCGTGGTCTGCGGCGGAGCCAAGAGCATCCTGGACGCCCGGCTCACCGCCGAGTACCTGGAGACGGCCGGCGTCCCGGTGCTCGGCCACGGCACCGACCGGCTGCCCGGCTTCTACGCGCGGGCCACCGAGGTCCCGGTCCGCCGGGTGGACGACGTCCGCCAGGCCGCCCGCGCCGTCCTGGCGCACTGGGAGGTCAACGGCGGCGGCACGGTCCTGCTCACCACCCCGGTGGCCGAGGAGGACGCGTTGGACGCCGAGGTGATCGAGACCGCCATCGTGCGGGCGCTCGCCGAGGCGGACGCGGCCGGGGTCACCGGAAACGCCGTCAGCCCCTTCCTGATGAAGGCCGTCTCCCGGGTCACCGAGGGACGCACCGCGAAGGCCGGCCGGTCCCTGCTGCTGAGCACCGCGCGGCTGGCCGGCGAGCTGTCGGTCGCCCTGTCGGCCCTGGCCGGGAACGAGCAGCAGGCGGGCACGCGGGTGGCCGCGCAGCACGCCGGCGCGCGGCCCGCGGACGAGCAGGCGGCGGGGGAGTGGCGGTGACGGCCGGCGTCCTGTTCGATCTCGACGGCACCCTCGCCGACACCCCGCAGGCCATCGCCACGCTGCTCACCGCCGTCCTCGCCGAACGCGGCGTGCACCCCGGCGCGGACGCCGTGCGCGCGACCGTCGGCCTGCCGCTGGAACCGAGCCTGGCCCGGCTGCTCGGCCGGCCGGCCGGTGGCCCGGAGGTGGCCGCCGCCGCCGCCGACTACCAGCGGCGCTTCCGTGCGCACCTGACGGCCACCGGCGCGGCCCTGCGCTACCCGGGGGTGGCGACCGGGCTGCGCCGGCTCGCCGGGGCGGGGCTGCGGCTCGCGGTGGCCACCTCCAAGCCACGCGGGGCGGCCGAGAAGATCCTCGCCCTGATGGGCGTCGCCGACGCGTTCGCCGTGGTCGCCGGCCACGACAGCGTCGAGCACGGCAAGCCGCACCCGGCGATGGCCCGGTACGCGGCCGACCGGCTCGGCCTGTCCGCCGAGTCCTGCGTGGTGGTCGGCGACGGCGTCGCCGACGTGGGCATGGCGCGTGCCGCCGGGATGCGCGTCATCGGCGTCTCGTACGGCGCGGCCACCGCCGCCGAGCTGACCGCCGCGGGCGCGGAGCGGGTCGTCGACTCCTTCCCCGAGGTCGTCGACCTCCTGCTCGCCCCGGCACCACCGACCGACCGACCCGAGGAGCCGTGATGAACCCGCCCGCCCGCACCCCCGCCACCCCCGCCGAAACCGCCGTCCCCGCCGAGGCCGCCGAGCTCTGGCGGGACGACTTCCGCGACGGCCTCTCCGCCACCGGGCCGGACGCCCGCTGGCGGTACGTCCAGGCCACGGCCGAGCTGATCGCCGACGACGCCGACGCCACCGTCACCGGGGACGGCCTGCGCCTGGTCTCCAGGGGCCGCAACGCGGCGACCGGCGAGCCGGCCTTCACCCGGACGGTGCCCAGCGAGCGCGGACAGGCCGGGGTGGTGCCCGGATTCGCCGACCACGCCAAGTGGATCGCCTACGTCAACCGCACCGCGGCCTCCGGCTTCCAGGGCTTCGAGGCCGAACCGGGCCGGGTGCTCTCCGTCTCCGCCACCGTCTCCGGCCGCACCTACGGCACCGCGGGCCACCCGTTCGGCGACGCGGTCCGCGACCCCGAGGACGACCTGCGGCTGGGCGGCGCCATGCTGAACACCATCGACCCGGAGACCTCGGTCGCCTTCGACTTCATCCTGACCAACCGCCGGCTCTACGCCTTCTACGGCCGGACCAACTTCGCCCGCCGCCACCTCGGCCCGTACGGCTCCTTCGCCTGCACCGTGCCGTTGCTGGACCGGACCCCGGACGACCGCCACCGGGTGCGGATCTCCTACGACCGGGGCGCAGGCGTGGTGCGCTGGCTGCTGGAGGACGAGGAGGTGCTGCGGGTCGACCGGATCGGTCTGCCGCTCGGCCGGGAGACGCTCACCCTCGACGAGGGCGGCGAGCTGACGGTGGTCGAACCGCGGCAGCTCAGCTTCGGGATGGGTCTGCTCAGCCTGCTGGACGGCTCCTGGCCGACCGGGCGCGGCCTGGTCCGCCTCTCCCGGGCGACCACCTACTTCCGCCCCGACGCGGGCGAGCCGCACGAGCAGACCTTCGTCGACGAGGAGAGCCGGGAGAGCAGCCGGCTCTTCGGCCAGGGCGCCGAACTGACGATCGGCGGGTACACCGTCACCGACGGGCCCGCCGGCTGACCCGGCCCGGCCGGAGTGCCGGAGGGGGCTGCGGGCGGATGCCCACAGCCCCCTCGCGGCGTTCCGTCTGCGGCACTGCGGCACTGCGGCACTGCGGCACTGCGTCGTCCCGCGTCCCGCGTCCGGTGTCGGGCAACCGGGTGGGCGGTCGCCCGACCACCGGTTGCCCGACCACCCCGTGAGGCGCGGCGACCCGCCGGTCCGCGGTACCCGCAGGCCCGCCGGGTCCGCCGGGTCCGTCAGCTCGCCGCGTACGTGACGAGCTCCGCCGTCGCGAAGCGGTGGGCGGCCGGCTCCCACTGGAGGACGGCGTGGGTGGCGCCGGTGGTGGCGTCCCGCCAGAACCGCTGGAACGGCGCGTCCTCCTGCAGCGCACCGGTCCCGGCGGTCCGGGCCAGCCCGTTGACCGCGGCCAGCAGCAGCTCCACGGCGGCCGCCTGGTCGCGCTGCGCGCGGGCCCCGCTCCACTCGTCCCGGGCGCCCCGGTCGGCGTCCTCGGCGGCCCGGGCCAGCAGCAGCGCGGCCGCGTCGGTCTCGGCGGCGGCCCGGGCGAGCGCGGACTCGGCGGCGGCCGAGGGCTTCCGGCGGGCCGCGGCGGCGGACCAGGCGGACAGCGCCCCTCGCACCGCCCCCAGCACGGGCCCGGCGAAGGTCAGCCCGCTGACGTCGCGCAGCGGCACGGTGAGGGGGGCGGGCGCCTCGCCCGCCGGGCGCCCGGTCAGCAGCTCGGCGTGCCCGAAGGTGTGTCCGACGGGCACGTGCACCGGATCCAGGACCAGCGTGTGGCTGCCCGTCCCGCGCATGCCGACGGTCCGCCAGGTCTCCTCGACCCGGTAGGCGGAGCGGGGCACCAGCAGGAAGCGCGGCTGCCGGTCGTCCGGCGCGCCGTCGGGCACCGGGACCGAACAGGCGAGCAGGGCGGCGTCGGAGGAGTCCACGCCGCTGACGTAGGACCAGCGGCCGGAGAGCCGCCAGCCGCCGTCCTCAAGGACGGCAGTCCCGGCAGGCACCAGCGCGCCGGCCACCAGGGTGTCCGGGCCGTCCGCCCAGAGCGCGCGCCGGCCCTCCTCGGGCAGGAACCCGGCCATCCTGCCGAGGGTCGAGGCGATCGACGCGCACCAGGCGGCGGACGGGTCGTGCCGGGCGAGTGCGGCGACGGCGTCGAGGCAGGTGCCGAAGCCGCCCTCGTCGCCACCCCACCGGGCGGGGACGAAGTGCCGGGCGAACCCGGCCTCCCGGACGGCCTCGACGACCTCGGACCCGAGCCGGTACTCGCGTTCGGCCCGGTCCGCGTGCGCCGAGGCCGCCCGGCACACCTCGGTCAGATCGGAATGCTCCTTCACGGCGGCTTCCCTCCGGTGGGACGGTGGAGAACGGTGGAGAAGCGCAGCCTCGCGGCGTCCGGTCGAGGCCGGCTGGACCGCCGGTCGGGCGGTCGGCGGGTCGACAGATCGACAGACAGGGAGCGGGGTTCGGGTGGCCGGGGGTTCGGGCGGTCAGGTCCGGGTGGCCTCCGCGTCGGCGCCGTCCGGCCGGCCCGGCCGCGTCGTCGAGGCCTGCGGCTGGGGCTGCTGCTGCGGGGGCCGGGCGGCCATGAAGACCAGACGGCCGCCGGGCAGGATCATCGCGGCGGGGGCGGCCAGCAGGTAGAGCCCGACGACGACCAGCAGGCCGGTGGCGGCGGAGCGGATCGGCGGGTGGCCGTCGTCCAGCAGGCCGAAGTAAACGGTGCCGAGCAGCGCCACCCCGGAGGCGGTGCCGATCTGGATGGCCGTGTTGACCAGTCCGGCCGCAGCGCCCACGTGATGGCCCGGGGTCTTCGCGAGGACGGTGGCGATCAGCACGCCCGAGGCCATCGACATGCCGACGCCGCCGATCAGCAGGCCCGGGATCAGCTGCCAGGAGTGCAGTCCGGTCCCGTAGCGGACCACCGCGAGCGTGGTGAGGCCCATGCCCAGGGCGAGCACCACGCACCCGACCACCGCGAGCGGACGGCCGAGCTGGCGCAGCCTGGTGGCGAAGGGCGAGAAGAGGCCGACGCCGACGGCGGCCGGGACCATGGTCAGCGCGGTGTGCAGGGGGGTGAAACCGACGGTGCTCTGCAGATGGACCGTCAGGATCACCGGGTAGGCGGCGCCCGCGAAGAACAGCACGGCGACGGAGAGCCCGCCGAGGGCGGCCCGCTGGCGCAGCAGTGCCGGGTCGATCAGCGCGGTGTGGCCCCGGGCGACGACCGTCCGTTCGTAGCGGCCGAAGAGCCAGAGCAGCACCGGGCAGGCCGCCATGACGGCGAAGGTCCACCACGGCCAGTCCAGGGTGCGGCCCTCGACCAGCGGGTAGAGCAGGGCGAGCACCGCGACGCCGGCGATGGCCAGGCCGCGGGCGTCGATGGTGGAGGCGTGCTCGGAGCGGGAGTCCCGGCAGAGCAGCACGGTGCCGATCAGCGCGGCGATGCCGACGGGCACGTTGACGAAGAAGATCGGCCGCCAGGTGAGGCCGAACAGGTCGGCGTCGAGCAGCAGGCCGCCGAGCAGCGGGGCGCCGACGCCGCCGATCGAGAAGGTCAGGCCGTAGACGGTGGCGGCGCGCTGCTGCTCGCCGGGCGGGAACTCGACCCGGAGCATGGCGAGCACCTGGGGCACCATCAGGGCGGCGGAGGCCCCCTGGAGGATCCGGACGGTGACCAGCATCTCGGGGTTGACGGAGAGTCCGGTGAGCAGCGAGGTGAGGGTGAAGGTGATCAGCCCGGCCTGGAAGACCTTCAGCCGGCCGTAGCGGTCGCCGAGCCGGGAGGCGGTGATCATGCCGGAGGCGAAGGCGATGGTGTAGCCGGCCATGGCCCATTCGAGCTGGGTGGAGGAGGCGTCGAGCTCGCGGCGGAGCGTGGGTAAGGCGACCTGGAGGACCGTGCCGTCGATCAGGTCCATCACGGTGGCCGCCATGGTGACCACCAGGGCCGCCCAGCGACGTGGGCTGTACTGCGGGGATGCGGGCCGGGGCTCGGGCATGGAGCGCCCCTTCCGGTACTGTGTGAGAAGCCGACAGGAGACTTTGCTTTGAAAGCAAAGCTATGGGGAGGGGTGGAGGATGTCAACGGAACAGGTGTCCGACGCCTCGTCCGCGCACGGGCTCAGCACCGACGAGGCGATCCGCGCGATGCTGCTCCTCATGCCGCGCGTGGCGGCACGGCTCAAGCGCACGCCCGTGCCCGACCGGCTCCAGTCGATGAACCTGGCGCCCCGTCACCTGTCGATGCTGTCCTACCTGCTCTTCGACGGGCCGATGCCGGTGAACCAGCTCGCGGCGCGCCTGGAGGTCGCCCCCACCACGGTGAGCCTGATGGTCAGTGACCTCACCCGGCAGGGAGTCGTCGAACGGCTGGCCGACCCGGCCGACCGCCGTCGCACCATCGTCAGCATCACCGAGGAGCCCGCCACCCGCGAGGCCATCGAGCGCTGGCTCGCCAACGGGGCCGACGCCTGGCGCAGGGCGTTCGAGCCGCTCGCCCCCGAGGACCGGGCGCTGTTCGTCCGCACCATCGAGGCCTACGAGAACGGCGCCTCCCGCCCCCGCCCGTAGGTCCGGCACCGGCGGCCGAGTCCCGCTGGAGCGTTCTTCGAGCCCCGCACGCTCTGCTGGTCGCCGGGGCGGCACACCGCCGCCCACGGACCGCAGGGAGGCGGCATGCCGAGGAAAGTACTGGTCACCGGGGCCACCGGGACGGTCGGGAGCCATCTGGTGCGCCGTCTGCTGAAGGACGGCGCGGAGGTCCGTGCCCTCGTCCGGGAGCCGGAGCGGGCCGCGGCCCTGCTGCCGGCCGGGGTGCACCTCGCCCCGGGGGACCTCACCGACCCGGCGGCGGTCCGCGCCGCGCTCGTCGGGGTCGAGCGGGCCTTCGTCCTGCTGGCCGACGACGCCGGCGCCGCGGTCGCCGAGGCGCTGCGCGACGTGCCCGGAGGCGGTCCGGAGCACCTCGTCCTGCTCTCCGCGGCGGCTCCCGCCGCCCCTGCGGCCCCCGCCGCGCAGGCTGCCGAGGCGCAGGAGGACCCGACACAGGACGCCCCGACGCAGGACGCCCCGGTGCCGGACGCCCCGGTGCCGGACAACCCGCTGTTCCGCAAGCACCGGCAGGGCGAGGCCGCGCTCGCGGTCACCGGCCGGCCGGTCACCGTGCTGCGGCCGGGCCCGTTCGCCTCGCTCACGCGGCAGTGGATCCCCGCCGTGCGCGGCGCGGGGGTGATCGGCGCCGTCCACCCGGACCTCGCGCTTCCGGTGGTCGACCCGCGGGACATCGCCGACGTCGCCGCCGCCGTCCTCGCGGGCCCCGCCCCCGCCCCCGGACCGCTGGTCCTCTCCGGCCCGCAGGCCCTGGACACCCACGGACGGGTGCGGATCCTCGCGGAGGTGACCGGCCGTCCGCTGACCGTCCGCAGGCTGAGCGCCGAGGCCTGGGTGCGACTGGCCGGCGACCGGCTGCCCGAGGCCTACGCCCGCGCGCTGCTCGGCGTCGAGGAGTACCTGCGCCGGGTGCCGCCGCCGCTGACGGGCACCGTCCAGGAGTACACGGGCCGCCCGGCCCGGCCGTTCCGCGCCTGGGTCGAGGACCACGCGGCCGAGTTCCTCCAGACCGTCTCCAGGACGGGTTGAGCCCGCCCGGCGAGGGTGGCCGGGACCTTCCACGAACCGTTCCTACCGAGGAGGAAGCTGGTGGAGACCACCACCCCCGTGGCGAATCCGGCCCGTACCGGGCTCTACGCCGAGGTGCAACTGTTCTACGCCCGCCAGATGCAGCACCTGGACGCGGTGCGGGCCGAGCCGTTCGCGGCGACCTTCGCGGCGGACGGCGTGTTCGACCACTCGCCGGACGCACCCGCCGTCCGCGGCCGGGCGGCGATCGCCGCCGAGGTGCGCTCCTACAACGATCGCCGGTTCGCCCAGGACCCGGTCCGGCGCCGGCACTGGTTCAACATGCTCGACGTCCGCGAGCAGCCCGACGGCAGCGTGCACACCGAGTTCTACGCCCTCGTCGTGACGACCCGGCCCGGGCAGTTCCAGCCGGTCATCGCGCCGAGCTGTGTCGTCCGCGACGTCCTGGTCCGTGAGGACGGTGAACTGCGCACCCTGGAACGGCGGGTGACCCAGGACCACGCCTCGTTCTGATCCGGGCACCCGGGCCGGGCCCACGGGCAGGGCACACGGGCAGGGCTCCCGGCCGTCACGGCCGGGAGCCCCGTCGTCACTCGGTCCGTCCGCCCCCGGGGCGTCGCCCCGGGCCGGTGCCGACGGTCGGCGCTCCCTCCCGCCTCCCGTTCGGCACCGGCGTGCGGCGCGCGTCCTCAGTCCTCGCGTGCCCGGGCCGCCGCCGCGATGACCGCGTTCTGCCCGCGGTCGCGCCGGGCGGCCAGCTCCTCGTACGGCACCGCCCCGAACGACGCGTCGGCCTGCGCCAGGATGGTGTCGACGGTCTCCCGGTCCACCGGCGGCGAGCCGAGCAGCGACCAACTGCGCTCCAGGCCGCTGCCCAGGTGCTCCAGCCAGTGCCGCAGGCCGCCGGGCCCGCCGCCCAGGTGGAAGGCGTGGAACGGGCCCACCACGGCCCACCGGGAGCCGATCGAGGCGGTCACGACCTCGTCCAGCTCGTCCACCGTCACCACGCCCTCGCGCACCAGGTGGATGCTCTCCCGCAGCAGGGCCGACTGCAGCCGGTTCGCCACGAAGCCCGGCACCGCGCGGCGCAGCACGACCGGTGTCTTGCCCAGCCACCGGTAGAACTCCACCGCGGCCCCGACGGTCGAGGGATCGGTGTCGCGGCCGGCCACCACCTCGACCAGCGGCACGATGTGCGGGGGGTTGAACGGGTGGCCGACCAGGACCCGGCCGGGGGTGTCGAGCCCGGCGCCCAGGTCGTCCGGCAGCAGGGTCGAGGTGGAGGAGAGCAGCAGGGCGTCCGGTGCTGCCGCCGCCGCGACCTCGGCGAACAGCCGCTGCTTGAGCGGGAGGTCCTCCGGGGCGTTCTCCTGCACCACGTCGACGCCTGCCACCGCGCCGGCGAGGTCGGGGGCGAAGACCAGCCGGGCCGCCAGCTCGTCGGGGTCGGCCGGTCCGTCGGGCAGGGAGGCCGCGTACAGCGGCAGCGCCGCCGTGACGTGGGCGCGGGCGTCGGCGCGGGTGCTGCTGATCCGCACCTCCAGCCCGCGTGCGGCGAACAGGGCGATCCAGCCCAGCGCGATCGTGCCGGTGCCGATCACCGCCGCGCTGCGGTAGGTCGTCGGACGTGCGGTCACCGCGCCACCTCCAGGGCGAATTCGGGCAGTTCCGGGTGGGCCGGCTCGGGGGAGCCGCCGAGGACCAGCTGGTGCAGCCGCTGCACCCGGCGGGAGGGCTCGACCCCCAGTTCGCCGACCAGCGCGCCGCGCAGCCGCTGGTACGTCTCCAGGGCCCGCCAGGTGTGGCCGGAGCGGTAGTAGGCGACCATCAGCTGGGCGGAGAAGTTCTCGTGCAACGGGTGACGGGCCGTCAGCATCCGGAGTTCGCCGAGGATCTCGGCGTGCCGTCCGAGCCTCAGGTCCGCCTCCACGCGCAGTTCCATCGCCCGGGTGCGGGCCTCGTCCATGCCCAGGACCTCGGTCTCCAGTACGGGCCCGACCGGGACGTCGGCCAGCGCCGGGCCGCGCCAGAGCCGCAGCGCCCGGCCGAGCGCGTCGGCGGCCCGGTGGGCGTCCCCGGCGTCGAGGGCCGCGCTGCCCTCGGCGGTCAGCCGGTGGAAGGTCCGTAGGTCGGAGTCGTGCACGGCGCCGGTCAGCTGGTAGCCGCCGAGCCGGGTGGCGAGCACCTCCTTGGCCGTCTGCGGCGTGCCGGCCGGCAGCGCGGCCGCGATCCGCCGGCGGAGCTGGAGGACGTAGGTCTGTAACGTCGTCTGGGCGCTCCTCGGTATTCGGGCCCCCCAGGCCTCCTCCATCAGTGTGGGGACCTGGACCAGCCGGCCCGCCCGAAGTGCGAGCAGTGCGAGCAATTGTCGCGGCTTTCCGGCACTCGGCACGATGAAGTTTCCGTCGATTCGTATTTCCAGCGGCCCCAGAACACTGATGTCCATACGTGCGCCTCCATGGAAATCTCGGTTTCCTCGAGTGTGGCACGAGGAACTGAGGGAGCCCTAGTGATGATCTCACGGGCGGTCTGTGAATTTCTCATACCGGGACCGTGCACGCACCGTCAGATCATGCCCGATTCCCGGGCAATCCGGACGGCGTCGACCCGGTTGCGGGCGTCCAGCTTCTGGACGACCGCGGTCAGGTAGTTGCGGACCGTTCCCACCGACAGGTGGAGCTGGCGCGCGATCTGCCGGACGTCGTCGCCCTCGGCGGCCAGCCGCAGGACCTCGACCTCGCGCGGGGTGAGCAGCCCGTCCACCGGAGTGGAGAAGCTCAGCGCGAGCTGCGGATCGACGACCCGCTCGCCGGTCATCGTCCGGCGGACCGCGGCGAACAGCTCGCTCGGCGGTGCGTCCTTCAGGAGCAGCCCCGTGCCCGGCAGTGCGAGCGCCCGCCGCAACACGGTCGGATGGCTCAGGCTGGTGAGCAGCAGCACCCGGCAGTCGGGTACGTACGACCGCAGCTGCGCGGCGGCGGTGAGGCCGTCCTGCCCCGGCAGGTTGATGTCCAGGATCGCCAGGTCGGGCCGGACCTCCAGCGCGGCCGGCACCACGGCGTCGCCGCTGCCGACCTCGGCGACCACCTTGACGTCAGGTTCGAGTTCGAGCAGCGCCACCAGTGCGCCGCGTACCATCCGTACATCTTCGGCGATGAGCAGCCGGATCACCGAGTCCCCCTTTCCCCGTTCGCAGCCGTCCCTCGGTGTGACGGTGCGTCAGGTGAATTGTAGGGCCGCCCAGCGAGCCTCAAGGGCTTTTCCAGTGTCGATTGTGAGGATCGCCTCGCCCGCATCGTGGACGCGAAATGGAGAACCGAAGTGGTGAACGCGAGGAAACGCCCAATACGCGTCGCCGGCACGGGGCACAGCGGAATACAGGGGGTCGGTGGCTACCGGCCCCGCCGCCGCGTCGACAATGCCGAGCTCTGCCGGAGCATCGACTCCACCCCCGAGTGGATCGAGACCCGCAGCGGAATTCGCCGGCGCGGATTCGCGGGCCCCGACGAGACGCTGCCGGTGATGGCCGTCGCGGCCGCCCGGCAGGCCCTCGACCGGGCCGGGGCGCGCCCCGCCGATCTCGACCTCGTCCTGGTGGCGAGCATGTCCAACCTGGTCCAGACCCCGGCGCTGGCCGCCGTGGTGGCCCACCGGCTGGGCGCCGGCGGCGCCGCCGCGTTCGACCTGTCGGCGGCCTGCGCAGGCTTCTGCCACGCCCTCGCGGTGGCCTCCGACACGGTACGGACCGGCGGCGCCCGGCGGGTGCTGGTGATCGGGGCGGAGCGGATGACCGACATCGTCGAGCCGACCGACCGCACGAGCGCCCTGCTCTTCGCGGACGGCGCCGGCGCCGTCGTGGTCGGCGCGGCCCGTCACCCCGGCATCGGCCCGGTGGTCCGGCGCTCCGACGGCGCGTACGCCGACGCCCTGCGGATGACCGCGCCGTGGGCCGGTGACGAACGGCCCTGGATGCGGATGGACGGCCGCCGGGTGTTCCGCTGGGCGATGGAGGAGGTGGCGCCGGCCGCGCTGGCGGCCCTCGACGCGGCCGGCCAGTCGGTCGCGGACCTCGGCGCCTTCGTCCCGCACCAGGCCAACCTCCGGATGACCGAGTTGATGGTCGAGCGCCTCGGCCTGACCGCCGCGACCACCGTCGCCCGCGACGTCGTCGAGACCGGCAACACCTCCGCCGCCTCGATCCCGCTCGCGCTGGAGGCACTGCTCGGCGAGGGCACGGCGGCGAGCGGGGACACCGCGCTGCTGGTCGGCTTCGGGGCCGGACTCAACTACGCGGCGCAGACGGTGGTGCTGCCGTGACCGGCCGGACGGTGACCCGCGACGACCTCCGCGCCGCGATGGCCCGGACCGCCGCCGGCGTGGTGGTGGTGACGACCCGGGGGAGCGACGGCGCCCCGCAGGGCCTCACCGCGACCTCGTTCTGCTCGGTCTCGCTGGAACCGGCCCTGATCCTGGTCTGCGTGGCCGAGACGGCCGGTGCCTACAAGGCGCTCGCCGGCTGCGAGGAGTTCGCGGTGAGCGTGCTCCGCCGGGAGCAGTCCGCCGTGGCGACCCGGTTCGCCACCCGCGGGGCCGAGAAGTTCCGCGCGGCGGACACCGAGCCGACGCCCCGGGACCTGCCGGCCGTGGCCGACGCCCTCTGCCAGCTCGACTGCGCGGTGTACGACCGGCACCCCGCCGGCGACCACCTGATCCTGGTCGGCGAGGTCACCGCCGTCCGGCTCGCGGACGGCGGTGACCCGCTGGTCTACGCGGACCGGTCGTACCGGACGCTCAGTTCCTGAAGCGGGGTCACCGTCATGGCGGTCGCCGACTGGAGGGCCTCGATCGCCAGCACGGCGGCGCCCATGGCCTGCACGGTGGTCAGGCAGGGCACCGAGCGGGCGACGGCGGCGGTGCGGATCTCGTAGCCGTCGAGGCGGCCGCCGGTGCCGTACGGCGTGTTGACGACGAGGTCGATCTCGCCGTCGTGGATCAGCCGGACGACGGTCCGCTCGCCGTTCGGGCCCTCGCCCTCGCTGTGCTTGCGCACCACGGTGGCGGGGATCCCGGCACGCTGGAGCACCTCGGCGGTGCCGGCGGTGGCGAGGATCTCGAAGCCCAGGCTGGCCAGCGCCCGGGCCGGGAAGACCAGGTTGCGCTTGTCCCGGTTGGCGACCGAGATGAAGACCTTCCCCTTGGTGGGGAGGGCGCCGTAGGCGCCGGTCTGGGATTTGGCGTAGGCGGTGCCGAAGACCTTGTCGATGCCCATGACCTCGCCGGTGGAGCGCATCTCCGGACCGAGGACGGTGTCGACGCCGCGGCCGTGGACGTCACGGAACCGGCTCCAGGGCATCACCGCCTCCTTGACCGCGATCGGCGCGTCCGCGGGCAGCGTGCCCCCGTCGCCCTCCGCCGGGAGCAGCCCCTCGGCGCGCAGTTCGGCGACGGTGGCGCCCAGGGAGATGCGGGCGGCGGCCTTGGCGAGCGGGACGGCCGTGGCCTTGGAAGTGAACGGCACGGTGCGCGAGGCGCGGGGGTTGGCCTCCAGGACGTAGAGGATGTCGCCGGACAGGGCGAACTGGATGTTGATCAGTCCGCGGAC
>NZ_JBEXNT010000077.1:0-44539 GCF_040611255.1 Kitasatospora sp. NPDC002965
CGCCGACGGGACCAGCCCCCCCGCCCGCGCCGCCGCCGGCCCCTCCCCCTGCATCCGCCCCGCCGGCGCTTCCGACGCCGCCCGCGCCGCCGTCCGCCCCGCCGTCCGCACCCGGCCCGGCGGTGACCGCCGCGGTCGCCGCAGCGCCACCGCCGCCCGACGCCCCGGCGCCGGGTCTTGACCCCGTCGTGTGGACCGCCGTCCTGGTGCTCACCGTGCTCCTCCCGGCCGCGCTCGCCGCAGCCCTCGGCCATCACGTCACCGTCTCCCGGAGCCGCCGATGAACCCCGTCCCGATGCTCAGCGCCGCCGCGGCCGTGACCCTCGCCGTCACCGCGCTGGCCGTCGCCCACCGGCTGCGTCCGGCCGTCCCCGAGGGCGAGGACCCGCCCGAGCCCCATCCCGTCCTCTACAGCATCGGCTCCGGCCTGCTGTCCGGTTTCCTCCTGATCACCGGCTTCCTGGTCGCCACCGGCTGGGCGGCCCACAGCACCGGCGTGCTGCCGCCGCGCGGCCTCTACGTCGCGGACGCGGCCGCGGGCATCGCCGTGCTCCTCTTCCCGGCGCTGGCCGGGCTCCCCTTCACCGTCCGCTACACCACCGCGGTCTGCTTCTTCGCCGCCCTGGTCGGCTACACGGCGTCGCTGGCGATCCAGCTCCGCCCGTAGCGGGCGGCGGCTCGGTCCGGTGCCCGTCTCCGGTCCGGTGCGCGGCCTCCTGCCGCCCGGAGGTGGCGCGAACGCGTCCTGCCGGGGACGCGAGGGCGGGCTAGCCTGGAAGGCGTTCGGGGCCCCGACGGCGGGACCGGGCGTCGACCCGCCCGACGGGAGCCGTCAGAGACGCCCCAGGAGGGGGTGAGGCGGATGGCCGATGCCACCGCGGGAGACGTCGTGCTCGGGCGGATCGGGGCGCAGGCCGCGGTACTGGCCGGGTTGGACGAGGCGGTGCGGGCGGACGAGCCGGACGCGGTGCACCGGATGCGGGTCGCCTGCCGACGGCTCCGCAGTGCGTTCCGGACGTACCGGCGGCTGCTGGCGCCGGGCGCCACCGACGAGCTGGTGGCCGAGTTGCGGTGGCTGGCGGCGGCCCTGGGGCAGGCCCGGGACCGCGAGGTGCTGGGCCTGCGGTTGGCCGAACGGGCCCGCACGCTGCCGCCCGAGTGCGGGCCGGAGCGCGTCGCGGCGGAGCTGGAGCGGTGGGGGCAGGCCGAGTACCGGCGGGTCCGGCCGGAGGTCGTCGCCGCCCTGGACAGCCCGCGTCGGAAGGCCCTGGCGCGCGGGCTGGCGGAGCTGCTCGCCGATCCGCCGCTGCGCCCGCGGGCGGACCGGGCGGCCGGACCGGAGCTGGCCCGGGTGGCCGCCCGGGAGCAGCGCCGGACGGCGGAGCGGGTGCGGTCGGCGCTGGCCGGCGGCGGCCCGGACACGGCGGAGTCCCGGGCCCGGGCGTTGCACGAGGCGCGGAAGGCGGCGAAGCGGGCCCGGTACGCGGGTGAGACGGCGGTCCCGCTGGTCGGGAGGCCGGCGGAGCGGTACGTCGAGCGGATGAAGGCCGTCCAGGAGGTGCTGGGGGAGCACCAGGACGCGGTGGTGGCGGCGACCGCGCTGCGGAGCAGGGCCGGCGAGACGGGCGAGCCGTTCGCCTACGGCGTGCTGTACGGGCAGCAGCTGGCGGCGGCGGAGCGCGCGCGGCGGGCGCTGCCGGAGGTGTGGGCGCGGGCGGCGCGGCCGAAGCTGGCCCGCTTCGGCTGACGGGCTCACGGGCTCACGGGTCGGTGGGCGGACGAGCTCACGGCGCCGCCGGGAGTGCGGGTGCGGCGCGGGGTCACTCCTCGGCGGGGGCGAGCCCGGCCGTGCGGGCGGCGGTGCGGAGCAGGTCGCGGAGCATGGGCACGGTGAGCCGGCCGGTGTTCGTGTTGCGCGGGCTGACGTGGTAGCACCCGTACAGCTCCAGCGGGGCTCCGCCGTCCCGGGCCGCCAGGGTCACGTGGGCGCCGTGGCCGAAGACCGGCCGGGGGCGCGGGACGCTCCAGCCGGCGGCGGTGAGCGCGGGCAGCAGGGCCTGCCAGGCGAAGCCGCCGAGGGCCACGACGGTGCGCACGGTGGGCCGGAGCAGCTCCAGCTCGCGGGTGATCCAGGGGCGGCAGGTGTCGCGTTCGGCGGTGGTGGGCTTGTTGTCGGGCGGGGCGCAGCGGACCGGGTCGGTGATCCGGACGCCGTTCAGCCGCAGGCCGTCGCCGTGGCGGACGGACTCGGCGCGGTCGGCCAGACCGAGGCGGTGGAGGGCGGCGTACAGCAGGTCGCCGGAGGGGTCGCCGGTGAAGATGCGGCCGGTGCGGTTGGCGCCGTGCGCGGCGGGCGCGAGACCGACCAGCAGGAGCGGGGCGTCGGGCGGGCCGAAGCCGGGGATCGGACGGGCCCAGTAGTCCCAGTCGAGGTAGGCGCGGCGCTTGGTGCGGGCGGTCTCCTCGCGCCACTCGACCAGGCGGGGGCAGGCGCGGCAGCCGGTGACGACGCGGTCGAGGGCGGTGAGCCCGTCGGCGCGGGCGGCGGCCTCGGCGGGATGGCGCGGGTGGTCCGGGTCGGTGGCCGGGTCGTTGCCGGTGGCGGGGCCGGGGACGCTGCCGGGGGACTGGGGCATGGGAACGATCGTAGGCGCGTTCCGGCGGGCGTCCGGCAGGCGTAGCGTGGAGACGAGCCGCTCCGGCGGTGTGTCCCGGCCCGGCCGGGGTCGGCGACCGCCGGAGAGCGCAGGTGCGCGCGAGGAGGCCGCGATGCTGGTTCTCGATGCGGTGTTGGCGGTCGTCCTCCTGCTGGGGCTCTGGGCGGGCCTGAGCGTCCGGGTCGTGCAGCAGTACCAGCGGGGTGTGGTGTTCCGCTTCGGCCGGGTGCGCGCGGAGGTGCGGGAGCCGGGTCTGGTGGTCCTGATGCCGGTGGCGGACCGGCTGCGGAAGGTGAACGTGCAGATCGTGACCCTGCCGATCCCGGCGCAGGAGGGCATCACGCGGGACAACGTCACCGTCCGGGTGGACGCGGTCGTCTACTTCCGGGTGGAGGATCCGGCGAAGGCGATCGTGAACGTGCAGGACTACAACTTCGCGATCTCCCAGGTGGCACAGACCTCGCTCCGGTCGATCATCGGCAAGAGCGAGCTGGACGATCTGCTGGCCAACCGCGAACCGATCAACCAGGGACTGGAGTTGATGATCGACAGCCCGGCGCTCGGCTGGGGGATCGAGATCGACCGGGTGGAGATCAAGGACGTCGCCCTGCCCGAGTCGATGAAGCGCTCGATGTCCCGGCAGGCGGAGGCCGAGCGGGAGCGGCGGGCGAGGATCATCACGGCGGACGGCGAGTTCCAGGCGTCGGCGCGGCTCTCGGAGGCCGCGGCGGTGATGAGCGCGACCCCGGCGGCGCTGCAACTCCGGCTGTTGCAGACGGTGGTGGAGGTGGCGGCGGAGAAGAACTCGACGCTGGTCCTGCCGTTCCCGGTGGAGCTGCTGCGGTTCCTGGACAGTGCGACCGAGACCCGGCACGCGGCCCGGGGCGGGCAGCCGGGGCGGGAACGGCCGGAGGGCGGTGCGGCTCCGACGGCGCAGGTCGACGGCGCGGAGCAGCTCGAACTGCCGCCGCTGGACGAACTCCTGGAGCGCACGCCGCTGGAACCGCCGCCGGACCCGGTACCGGACCCACTGCCGGATCCGCCGGCGATCCGGGACGGCGCGGCCGGGGAGGCGTAGCGAGGACCGGGGCGGTCCCGGTGAGGGGCCCGGTGGCGGGGGCACCGAGGCCGGACCACGATGGAGTGGTGGGAGTGCCAGGCACGTCAGGAGGCCGATCATGACCAGCGCGGGCGACATCATGCACCAGGGGGCCGAGTGCGTGCGCGAGCACGAGACGCTCGCCACGGCGGCCCGGATCATGAAGGAACGCGGCGTCGGGGCGTTGCCCATCTGCGGGGAGCGGCAGAAGCTGCTGGGCATCGTGACCGATCGGGACATCGTGCTCAAGTGCGTCGCCGAGGGGCTCGACCCGGCGGCGGTGACGGCGGGGGAGCTGGCCCAGGGGCGGCCCCTGACCGTGGAGGCGGACGAGGACGCCGAACAGGTGCTGCGGGTGATGGAGCAGTACCGGGTCCGCCGGCTGCCGGTGATCAACCACCCGGAGCACGAGCTGGTCGGCATGATCAGCGAGGCGGACATCGCGCGCAGCCTGCCGCAGGCGCGGCTGGCCGAGTTCGTGGCGGCGGTCTGCGCCGAGGAGCCGGCGCGCTCGAAGGAGGTACTGGAGACGCCGCAGGGCGCCTGAGGAGGAGCGTTTTCGGGAAATCTCCGCGACGGGCGGTCCGGAACCCCCTGCCCGGGGCGTGGTGATCGATCGGGTGGCACTCGGCGTACGGGTGCCGCCCGGTTTCACCGTCCGTACCCGTGGCCCGAGGGCCGTGCGGTACCCGTGGAGAGGACCCTCCCGCATGCAGCACTCCGGACTCGCCCGGCGCGCGTTCCTGGGCACGGCCGCCGTGGCCGGCGCCGGCCTGGTCACGGCGGCCACCACCGGTCCCGCCGCAGCCGCGACCACCACAGCCACGACCGTCGCCGACGACCGGCCCGTCCCGGAGTCCGCGGCGTCCCCCTCCGCCACAGCCACAGCCACCGACACCGTGTACCGGTGGCTCGGCACGGCCGGCTGGCGGGTCGACCACGGCCGCCGCACCGTCCTCTTCGACCCGTACCTGACGCGCTTCCACACCGGCCTGTACGACGGGACGTTCAGCGAGGCGACCGCGCTGACGGTGAACACCCGGCTGGTCGACGAGCACGCCGGGCGCCCGGAGCTGGTGCTGGTCAGCCACAGCCACTGGGACCACATCAACGACGTCCCGCACATCGCCCTCACCACGGGGGCGACGGTGGTCGGCACCGAGACCACCTACCACCTGCTGCGCGCCTGGGGTGTGCCGGCCGGGCAGCTGGTGGTGGTCCGGGGCGGCGAGGTCCTGGACTTCGGCGACGGCCTGGTCGTGGAGGCGGTCTCCGCCCGGCACAGCCGCAACGGCCGCCGGCAGTACTTCGCTCCGGGCACCCTGCACTCGGCGCCGGCGCAGCCGCCCGCGACCGTCGGCGATCTGCCGGAGGGCGACACGTTGGCCTTCCAACTCTCCTTCGCCGGTGGGCCGTCGGCCTTCCTGATGGGGGCCAGTGACTTCGCCGAGCGGGAGCTGGCCGGCTTGCGGCCGGACATCGCGATGGTGGCGGTGCCGAGCAGTGCCTCGACCCACCGGTACGTGCCCCGGCTGCTGGAGGCGCTGGGACGGCCGCGCACGGTGGTGCCGGTGCACTGGGACAGGTTCGAGACCGAGCTGGTCAACCCCGTCCGGCCGGACGCGGACCTGGGCGCGTTCGTCGCCCAGGTCCGGCAGGCCTCGCCGCGCAGCCGGGTGGTGGTGCCGGACTACCTGACACCGCGCACCTTCCGGTAGGCGCGGTGCCGCGGGGCCGGGTCGTCGTGGTCAGCCCAGCGCGTACACGGCGGTGGCGTGCGCGGCGGGCTCCTCCTCGCCCTCGGCGGTCAGGGTGACGTCGAGGAACGCGATCCGGCGGCCCAGCTTGGTGATCCGGGCGTGCACCAGGACGTCCCGCCCGGTCACCGCGCGCTGGAAGCCGGTGGACTGCTGGACGGTCGTCGCCGGTCCGAAGCCGCCGCGGGCCGCCGACAGGGCGATCACGCCCGCGGTGTCGGCGGCGGCCATCAGCGCCTGGCCGGAGAGCGCGCCGCCCTCCCGGGCCAGCCGGTCGGACCAGGGCAGTCGGAGGACGGCGTGGCGCTCGCCGGTGTCGGTCACCGAGAGGCCGAGCTCCTGCACCCAGGGGGCGAAGTTGTCGGCGAGGATCCGGTCCGCCTCGGCGGTGGTGATCGTCATCCCGCCATTGTCGGCGGCGGGGGCCGCGCTGTCAGCGGTCCGCGCGCGGTGCCGGGCCGTGGTGCGGCGGCCGTCCCCGGCGCGGCGCGCCGTGGACGGCCGCTCCGGCCGGGGTCAGCCCTGTGCGCGCAGGGCCCGCTGCATCAGCTCCGCCAGGTGCACGGCCTGCCGCCCCTGGGCGAGTTGGGCGATCTGGGTGCGGCAGCTGAAGCCGTCGGCCAGTACCACCGTCTCCGGCGAGGCCGCCCGTACCTCCGGCAGCAGCACCCGTTCGGCGATCGCCACCGACACCTCGTAGTGGCCGCGCTCGAAGCCGAAGTTGCCCGCCAGCCCGCAGCAGCCGGAGTCCAGCACCCGGTTGTCGACGCCCATCCGCGCCTCGATCCGGCGGTCCGCGGCGGTGCCGAGCACCGCGTGCTGGTGGCAGTGGGTCTGGGTGACGGCCTCCACCGGCAGCTGCGGCAGAGGTGCGTCCGGGGCGAACTCGTCGACGAACTCGGCGAAGGTGCGGGTCCGTTCGGCCACCGGGCGGCCGTCGGCGCCGAGCAGGCGGGGCAGGTCCTCGCGCAGCGTCGCGGTGCAGCTCGGATCCATCCCGATCACCGGGGTGTCGGCGGGCAGGCCGGTGGCGGCGAGTGCGGCCAGGCTGCGCCGCATCACCCGCCGGGCGCCGGGGAGTTGGCCGGTGGAGTACCGGGTCAGGCCGCAGCAGACCGGGCCGGCCGGCAGCCGCGCGTCGAAGCCCAGGTGCTCCAGCACCTCGACGGCGGCGCGCAGCACGTCGGGCTGGAGGTGGTTGGAGAAGGTGTCCGGCCAGAGCAGCACCGGCCGCGAGCCCGGCGGGGTGGGGTGCTCGGCCCGGTGCCGCCGGTACCAGCGGGTGAAGGTCTCCGGGGGCAGGACGGGCAGCACCCGACGCCGGTCCACGCCGCCGAGCCGCTTCAGCGGGCCGGCGGCGGGCGAGCGCGCGACCAGGTTGGCCAGGCCGGGGGCCAGTGCGGCGGCCCGCAGCCAGAGCGGCAGCCGCCCCATCGCGTAGTGCGAGGCGGGCCGCAGCCGGTGCCGGTAGTGCTGGTACAGGAACTCGGTCCGGTAGGTCGCCATGTCGACGTGGACCGGGCAGTCGCTCGCACAGCCCTTGCAGCCCAGGCAGAGGTCCAGCGCCTCGCGCACCTCCGCCGACCGCCAGCCGTCCGGGACGGCTTCGCCGCGCAGCATCTCGGCGAGCAGCCGGGCCCGGCCGCGGGTCGAGTGCCGTTCCTCGCCGGTGGCCATGTAGCTCGGGCACATCACCCCGGTGGTCGGGTCCACGCACTTGGCGACGCCGACGCACCGGTGCACCGCCTTGGCCAGGCTGCCGCCGTCCTGCTCGAACGGGAGGGCGAGCGGCAGGGTGCGCAGCGGACCGTCGAACCGCAGGTCGGCGTCGAGCGGGCGCGGGTCGACCAGGGCGCCCGGGTTGAGCAGGTTCTCGGGGTCCCAGATCCGCTTGAACTCGCCGAACAGGGCGATGATCCCGGGCGGGTACATGCGCGGCAGCAGTTCGGCGCGGGCCTGTCCGTCGCCGTGCTCGCCGGAGAGCGAACCGCCGTACGAGACCACCAGGTCGGCAGCCTGCTCCATGAACTCCCGGAAGACCGGCAACCGCCGGGGCTCGGTGAGCGGGAAGTCGATCCGCAGGTGGACGCAGCCCTCGCCGAAGTGCCCGTACGGGATGCCGCGCAGGCCGTGCCGGCGCAGCAGCGCGCGCAGGTCGCGCAGGTAGTCGCCGAGCCGCTCCGGCGGGACGGCCGAGTCCTCCCAGCCGGGCCAGGCCTCGCTCCCCCCGCCCTGACCGCCCTGCCCGCCCTGCCCGCCGCCGGCACCGTCGGCCGCTTCGCGCGGGAGCCGGGTGACGATCCCGGCGCCGGCCTCGCGCACCCCCCAGAGCTGCTTCCGCTCGGCCGGGTCGGTGACCACGGAGACGGTCGCGGTCCGTTCGCGCCGCACCGCGTCGGCGAGCCCGCGCGCGGCGTCCAGGGCCTCGGCGGGCGTCGTGCCGCCGGCCTCCAGGAAGAGCCAGCAGGCGCCGTCCGGCAGCCGGTCGAGGGCGGGCGGGCGCGGGCCGGCGGCGAGCAGTGCGGCGACCAGGTCGGCGGCCATGCCCTCGACGGTGAGCGGGCGCAGCGGCAGCAGGGCGGGGACGGCGTCGGCGGCGGCGGTCTCGTCCGGGTACCCGGCGACCACCAGCACGCGGGCGGGCGGTTCCTCGACCAGCCGGACGGTGGCACCGAGCAGCAGGGCGCAGGTGCCCTCGGTGCCGGTCAGCGCGCGGGCCAGCCGGTGGCCGCGCTCGGGCAGGAGGGCGTCCAGCGGGTAGCCGGAGGTGCGGCGCGGCAGGTCGGGCATGCCCTGGCGGATGGCGGCCAGGTTCCGTTCGGTGAACTCCTGGAGCCGGGTGTGGAGCCGGCCGACCGGGCCGGGCAGGGCACGGAGGGCGGCGCGATCCGCCGTGCCGAGGGCGCCGCCGACGGTGAGTTCGGTGCCGTCGGCGAGCAGCAGGTCCAGCGACTCGACGTTGTCGGCCGTCCGGCCCCAGGTCACCGAGTGCGCGCCGCAGGAGTCGTTGCCGATCATGCCGCCGAGCGTGCACCGGCTGTGGGTGGAGGGGTCCGGGCCGAACCGCAGCCCGTACGGGCGGGCGGCCCGCTGGAGGTCGTCCAGCACCGTGCCCGGTTCGACCCGGGCGGTCCGGCGCTCCGGGTCCACGGCGTGGACCGCGCCGAGGTGGCGGCGGAAGTCGATGACCACGGCGCCCGGGCCGATCGCCTGCCCGCCGACGCTCGTCCCGGCCCCGCGCGGCACCACCGGCACCCCGTGGGCGCGGCAGAGCGCGAGCGCGGTGCGCACGTCGTCCAGGTCGGCGGGCTTGACCACGCCGAGCGGCAGGTGGCGGTAGTTGGAGGCGTCGTGGCTGTAGACGGTCCGTTCGGCCGCACCGAACCGGACCTCGCCGCGCAGGACGGCGGCCAGTTCGCGGGCCAGGTCGGCACCGGGGGTGGGGGACGGGCGGCTCACGGGCGGTCCTCCCGGGCGGAGGTCGGGGGGCGGGGCGGCGGTCCCGCCGATCATCGCAGCCGGGCCCGGCCGTGCGGTACCGCCCACTCCGGTGGACCGCCGCCCCGGCCGCCGACGGCGGCCGGGGTGCACGTCCGGCCCGCGCACGTCCGGCCCGCGCGCGCCTGGCCCGCGCACGTCCGGGGACGGGACCCGGAGGGCCTGGAGCTTGTCTGACCATTCCCGCCGGGCGCTCGACGCGGGTTGCCAGAAGAGCTCTAGCGCCGGCCGGTGAGGGTGCCGCGGGCGATGTGCGACAGCTTGGCGACCTCGAAGGCCGGGTAGGCCCCGCCGGCCAGCAGCGAGAACTTGACGCCCTCCCGGCCGGCGGGCCGCCGGTGGCCGGGCGGCTGGAACCGGCGGTGGTGCTCGGCCGCGCGGTGGAAGAACTGCGGCCGCTCGGCCCGGGAGACGCATCCGGCGAGGTCGAAGACGAACAGGTAGTGCCGGATCATCCGGGTGAACAGGGCGTCCCGGACGGCGTCCGGCCCGGGACCGCCGCTCCCCGCGGGCGCGTCAGGACCCTCCTCCAGCAGCTCGTCCAGCAGGGCGAAGGAGCGCTCGTACTGGTCGAAGAGGTCGAAGCGGCTGCTGCCCGGCGAGCCGGTCGGGTGGACGGTCTCCCGGCGGCGCAGCTGCACGCAGTGCTGCGGGAGCACGGCGATCCGCGCGGCCGTCAGCATCGCCCGGTGGACCAGCGGGATCTCCTCGTACATGCCGTCGGGGAAGGCCAGGCCCTGCTCCTGCCAGTGCGCGCGGCGCAGCAGCCGGTCCCAGGCCAGGGCGGGCGCGCCCAGCAGTTCCGGGCGGTCCAGCGGGCCGAGGACGTCGGGGCCGGCCGCGGCCAGCTGCGCCTCGGCGCCGCCGGGCCAGTCCCGGCCCGCGTGCCGCCGGGTGTGTCCGAACAGCAGCAGGTCGACCGGGCCGGTCCGGTCGAGGCGGTCGGCGAGGGCCCGGAGGGCGTCCGGGGGGACGTGGTGGTCGGCGTCCAGGAAGAGCAGGTACGCGCCCCGGGCGCGGGCCGCACCGGCGTTGCGGGCGGTCCCGACCCCGACCGCCGCGTCGAGGCGGAGCACGGAGACCTGCGGGTGCCGGGCCGCGTAGGTGTCGGCGAGGACGGTCGCGGACTCGGGGGAGCGGTCCGCGACGAGGAGGACCTCGAAGTCGCGGAACGACTGGGCGAGCAGCGAGTCCAGGCAGTCCGCCAACTGTTTCTGCTGGTCGTGGGCGGGGAGCACGACGCTGATCAGGGGTGAGGGCATGGGGCCGGAGCGTAGGAGCGTCTGCGAACGGTGGCAAAGCCCTGACGGCGCATCATTCTGATCAATACCCGTCAAATCGTACGGGCGTGCGCCATATCTTCACCGGCTCCTCCGGGCGCGTCCACGTCAGGACGCGCCCCGGGCCGACTCCCGGGCCGACTCCAGGGCCGGGCACCGGCCCGGTCGCCAGGTCGCGGAGGTACCAGTCCAGCCGGTGACCGTCCCGCCCGGTCACCGGTGCCTCCCCGGCGCGGCGGAAACCCGCCCGCCGGGCGACGGCGGCCGAGGCGCCGTTCTCCGGGTCGACCCGGATCACGCCCTGTGCGGCCCCCTCGCCCGCCGCGTAGCCGCAGACCAGGTGGACGGCGCGGGTCGCCAGCCCGCGACCGCGCCACTGCGGGTAGAGGCCGTAGGCGATGTTGACCTGGTCCGGACCGAGGTCGGGCAGGGCGAACCGCAGGTCGATCGTGCCGGCGAGGGTCGGCCCGGGCCCGGTGCGGATCCCGAAGGCGCGCGCGGGCCCTCCGGACGCCCACTGCGCGGTGCAGCGCCGTACGTACGCCTCGGTGGCGGCCCTGGTGCTCGGTGCGCCGTTGAGCCAGCGCACCAGCTGCTCGTCCTCCCCGGCCAGATGCGCGTCGATGTCCTCCACCCGGAAGGGCGTGAGGGTGACGACACCGTCCGAGAGCGTCACACGGTCCACACCGTCACTCTTCCGGGCGCCGACCGGGTGCGGCGAGCGAATTTCGGGCGAAAGGGGGCCGGAACCGGTCAGGATGCCGTGCCGGCCCGCTGCCGGCGCAGCAGCAGCGCCACCGCGACCGCGGCCGGCGCGACCACGCCTGCCCCGGTCGGCAGGGTGACCCGCATGGCCTCGACGAACGCCGTCCGCGCCTGGTCGGCGACCGGACCGCCGAGCCGGGAGGCGGCGGCCGGCGAGGAGCGGGCCGCATCCGCGAGCTGCGGGGGCGGGGCGGTGACGTCCACCCGGCTCCGGTAGACGGCGCCGAGCACGCTGCCGAGGACGGCGATGCCGAGCGCGCCGCCCAGCTCACGGGACAGGTCGTTCATCGCCGAGCCGAGGTTCTGGAAGGACGCCGGGAGGGCGTCCGTGATGGCGGTGGTCGCGGGCGTCATGGCCCATGATCGGCGGCGCGGTGCAGGACCCGGCGGTGGCGCTGCTCGTCGGCGAGGTGCTCCAGCGCGAGATGGGGGACCGGGTCGCGGCCCGGATCGGCGGTGCGGACGCCCGCCGCCGGGCGTGCGCGTTCGGCGCGCAGCCGGCGGCCTGATCGTGGCGCGGTACGTGCCGAAGCTCCAGCCGCTCGCCTCGATGCCGACCGATGAAATGGCGCGGGCCTACCTGCCGACGCTGCGGCACGTCCTGTGGGGGCGCCCGGTGGCGGGGCCGGGCGGGAGCGCCCGGGGGTGACCCGGCCGAGGTGAGCGGCCGGGTGGCGGGGTCCGCCCGAGGCGGCCGGCCCCCGGACGCGGCCGAGCCCGCAGGCGGGACGCCTGCGGGCTCGGGGTGTGCCGGTGTTGCCGGGCCGGCTCAGTACCAGTGGTGCGACTGCCAGAAGGACCAGGCGCCGCACGGGCTGCCGTAGCGGGAGTTCATGTAGTCCAGGCCCCACTTGATCTGGGTGGCCGGGTTGGTGCGCCAGTCGGAGCCGGCCGAGGCCATCTTGGAGGCGGGCAGCGCCTGGACCAGGCCGTAGGCGCCGGAGGACGCGTTGGTGGCGGTGACGTTCCAGCTGCTCTCGCGGGCCACGATGTTGCTGAAGCACTGGAGCTGGCCGGCCGGGACGATCCGGGCGGCGATCTCGCGCGGGCTTCCGGAGGGGACGGGCTTGCTGTTCAGCGCGGCGCGCTCCTGCGAGCGGGAGGCGGCGGCCTCGGCGTCGGCCTTGGCCTTGGCGTCCGCCTGGGCCTGCGCCTGCGCCTGGGCGTCCGCCTGGGCCTGGGCCTCGGCCTGCGCCTGTGCGGCGGCGGCAGCAGCGGCGTCGGACTCGGCCTGTGCCTGTGCCTGTGCGTCCGCTGCGGCCCGGGCCTCGGCGTCGGCCTGCGCCTGGTCGGCGACCGGCTGTCCGTCCACCGAGACGGCGGCCACCGGGGCGGCGGCCTCCGCGACGGCGGTGCCGGTCTGCGGGATGGCGAGGGCGGCGGTGGCCGCACCCGCCACCACGAGGGTGGCGACACCGGTGATCAGCGAGTTGCGGCGGGCATGGCTGAGCTGCAAAGCGAACAATCCTTTTCCGTCGGGGGGCCGTCAGGGCCGTCGGTGGCCGTCGGTGGCCGTCGGTGGCCGTCGGGTGTGCCGGGGCGCCGTTCGGGCGGTGGCACGGGCGCCGGGCGCCGTACGGGCCGGCTCGGGTGAGCGGGGTCCGCGGTGGCGTACCGGACGGCCTGATGCCCCGGCGGAGTGCGGGGCGGGCGGGGCGCGCGGCGGGGGGACCGGTCCGCGCTGCCTGGCGACGGACCATTCTTGGCAGAGCCCGGGACGGGCGGCAATGCCGCGGGCTACTACGCCCGGTCGTGGATGTGCGGGGTGGAAACGCCGAAGCGCCCGACCGGGGGCGGGCGCTTCGTGGTGATTTGTCCGTTTTCGTGAATTCCTGGGCGGGGCTACTGGGTCGCCGACGAACGAACGGCTCCGATCCGGTCGCCGCCTGCGTTCCTCCCCCCGGGAGTGGGCGGCCCCGCCCCGCCGGTCCGCCGGAAACGGCGGGTCCGGGGCCCGTCGGACGCGGTCGACCGGGCGGTGTCCACTATCGGCGGCAGTAGACCGGCGAACCCGTGTGGGCGGCCTCACAGCCGGACCGGGCGGCGGTCGACGCAGGGTGACGCCGCGGTCACCGGTCCGGCCCGCCGCCGGGTCTCCCGGGCGGGCGGGTGCGCCCCCGCCGGGCCGGACGGCACCGCCCGCCGGGCCTTCCCGTCCGGTCAGGTGCTCCGGTAGGGGTTCGGCTCGGCCGGCAGCGGCGGAGCGCTCGCGTACGGGTTGCCGGGCACGGGACCCTGCGCGTCGTACCCCGGCAGGTCGGGGACGTCGGCGGAGGCGTCCTCCTCGCCGTCCTCGTCCGCCGGCTCCTCCTGCTCCTCGACCGGCACCAGGTCACGGGCCAGGAGGGTGGCACCGGCCACCGCCCCCGGCATGGCGATCACCGTCACCAGCGGCACCAGGAACGCCAGGACCAGCGGCACGCCGAAGCCGAAGGCGAGGCCGAGCCGGGCGCGCAGCAGCCGGATCCGCTCGCGCTGCGGCACCCCGCGCCGCTGGAGGCCGACCGAGGTCAGCTCGACCGCGAGGAAGAACCCGGAGACCAGGAAGCCCAGGACGGGGACCACCGTCTGCCCGATCACCGGGATGAACCCGCAGGCGAACAGCACCACGCCGAAGCCGGCCGCCCGGACCAGCACGTAGAGGCTGTCCCGGGCCGAGATCACCAGCTCGCGCCAGAGCGGCGTGTCGGGCGCGGCCGGAGCGCCGCCCTCGGTCTCGTCGACCTTCTCGCAGAGCGCCTCGTAGAAGGGCTGGCCGACCAGCAGTGTGACTGCGGTGAAGGTGAGGACGGAGAGCATCAGGCCGCCGACGAAGACGATCGCGGCGAGCGCGGTGCGCAGCATGCCCTGCCAGGGCGAGCCCCAGTCGTCGGCGAACGGGGTGGCCCAGTCGGCGATGTCGCCGGCCCAGCCGCCGAGGAAGAACAGCGCCACGACGTAACCGACCAGGGTGATCAGCGCCGGGATCATCCCGAACGCCCACCAGCGGCCGTGTCGGCCCACCCACTTCTGGCCCTTGGCCAGGTACCCCATCCCCGCTGCAAGATCTCGCATGAGGGGAAGGGTAGGTGCTGGTACGTCAGCGGGTCATATCCGTCCCGTCACGGAACGGAACGGAGCGCGGGGCCCGCCCGGGGCCGGCCCGCCGGACGGGGCGGACGGGGCGGACGGCGAGGGGGCGGGCGGGAACGCGACACCGGGCCCGGGAGCCTCCGCAACGGCTCCCGGGCCCGGTGGTTCGCGGGCGGCGTGCTCGGCTCAGGAGGCCGAGGTCACCGCCGCGGCCCGCCGCCGGCGGCCCACCACGGCCGACGCCGTCAGCACGATGGCCGCGGCGACCAGCGACAGGTACATCTGCTTCCGGCCGTCGGAATCGGTGAACATGTACGCCATCACGAAGCCGATCATGCCGATCGCGGTCCAGGTGAGGTACGGGTACAGCCACATCCGGACGGTCAGCCGCTCGGGCATCTCGCGCTCGATGATCCGGCGCATCCGCAGCTGGGAGAAGCAGATCACCAGCCAGACGAAGAGCGCCACCGCACCCGAGGAGTTGAGCAGGAAGGAGAAGACGGTGTCGGGGGAGGTGTAGTTGAAGAAGACGGCGACGAAGCCGAACACCACCGAGGACAGGATCGCCACCTGCGGCACACCGCGCTTGGTCACCGAGGCGAAGGCCTTCGGCGCGTCGCCGCGCTGCCCGAGCGAGAAGGCCATCCGGGAGGCGGTGTACATGCCCGAGTTCAGGCAGGAGAGCACGGCGGTCAGCACGATCACGTCCATCACCCGGCCGGCGCCCGGGATGCCGATGTGCTCCAGCACCGCCACGTACGGGCTGCCCTTGACCGAGGCGGAGTCCCACGGCAGCAGGGTCACCACGAGCAGGATCGAGCCCAGGTAGAACACGCCGATGCGCCAGATCACGCTGTTGGTGGCCTTGCTGACCGCCTTCTCCGGGTCCTCGGACTCGCCGGCGGCCAGGGTGACGATCTCGCTGCCCATGAAGGCGAAGACGACGGTGAGCATGCCGGTGAAGACCGCACCCACACCGTGTGGCAGGAAGCCTCCGTGGCCGACCAGGTTCTCGGTGCCGACGGCCTGGGTGCCGGGCAGCAGGCCGAACACCGCCAGCGTGCCGACGACCAGGAAGGCGGCGATCGCCACCACCTTGATCCCGGCGAACCAGAACTCGAACTCGCCGTAGGAGGCGACCGAGGCGAGGTTGGTCGCGGTGAGGACGGCCATGACGATCAGCGCGAACGCCCACTGGGGGACGCCGGGCATCCAGCTGTTGAGGATCTTCGCGCCGGCGGTGGCCTCGACGGCCAGCACCACGACCCAGAAGAACCAGTACAGCCAGCCGATCGAGAACCCGGCCCAGCGGCCGAGCGCCCGGTCCGCGTACGCCGAGAAGGAGCCGCTCTGCGGGTCGGCCGCGGCCATCTCGCCGAGCATCCGCATGACCAGCACGACCAGGACTCCGGCCAGCGCGTAGGAGAGCAGGATGCCGGGGCCGGTGGCGGCGATGCCCGCGCCCGAGCCGACGAAGAGGCCGGCGCCGATGACGCCGCCGATGGCGATCATCGACAGGTGGCGGTTCTTGAGTCCGGCCTTCAGGTGGCCGTCGCCACCGTGACCGGGCTGCTGCTGCGGGGTGGTGCCGTTCGCGGAGGCGTCGACCGGGGGCGATCCGGTCGAGGTGGTGGTTTCCGCACTCATCTGAGGGTGCCCTGTGCCTTTCCAGCGCGGCCTGACCCTCGACTCGTACGCCGGAGGGTGGGGGACGGATCCGCGCATTGCGGTGCAACCTAACTTCTACCTCCGAGTATCGGAACAAGGCCCCGGAAAATGTTCGCTCAGCGGACATGAAACAGCAGGTCAGAGGGGGTGAAGAGGGGGCGGTGAAAGCTCAAATCTGACACAGTGCCAGGTCGCCGGGGGTGGGGCGGGACTGCCGGCGGCCCGCCTGCGGGGTCCGTCGGGCGGCCGTTCATACTGGCCGCGTGATGATCGTCCTCGTGGTGTTCGGCATCCTCCTCCTGCTGGCCGTCCTGGCCCTCGCGCACTGGTACCTCTGGCGCCGCCTGGTGCGTGACGTCTCCGTGCCGGGCGGGCGGTGGCGCCGGGCCGGCACGGTGCTCGCCGTCGTCCTGCCGCTGCTCGCCCTGGGGGCGGTGATCGGCGGGCGGGCGCTCCCGATGGCCGTGGAGCGGTGGCTGGCCTGGCCCGGGTACCTCTGGCTGGCGGTGCTGCTGTACCTGCTGCTGGCGCTCGGTGTCGGCGAGGCCGTGCGTCCGCTGCTGCTGCGCCTGCCGGCGCGCCGGGCGGAGGCCGGGCGGGTGGCCGAACCGGCACCGGTTGCCGACCCTGCGGACCCGGCGGACCCGGCGGACCGGACGGTTGCGGAAGCGCCCCGGGAGGTTCAGGGGGCCCGGGAGGTCCCGGAGGCTCCGGGGAGCGGGGCCGGCGTGCCGTCGACGTCCTTCGCCCCCTCGCCCGAGCGGCGACTCTTCGTGGCCCGGGCGGTCGCGCTCGGCGCCTCCGGCGCGGCGGCGGCCGTGGTCGGCACCGGCGCCTACGGGGTCCTGCGCGGACCCGGGCTCAAGCACGTGACCGTGCCGCTGGCCAAGCTGCCCGCCCGGGCGGACGGCTACCGGATCGCGGTGGTCAGCGACATCCACCTCGGGCCCATCCTCGGCCGTGCCCACACCCAGCGGATCGTGGACACCATCAACGGGGCGCAGCCCGACCTGATCGCGATCGTGGGCGACCTGGTGGACGGCAGCGTCGCCGAACTCGGCCGGGACGCCGAGCCCTTGGCGCAGCTGCGGGCCCGCGACGGCGCGTACTTCGTCACCGGCAACCACGAGTACTTCTCCGGCGCGGCCCCCTGGGTGGACTTCGTCCGCGAGCTGGGCGTCCACCCGCTGCAGAACGCCAGGGTGGAGCTGGGCGGCTTCGACCTGGCGGGGGTCAACGACATCGCCGGCGAGAAGGAGGGCGACGGTCCGGACTTCGGCAAGGCGCTCGGCGACCGCGACCGGGCCCGTACCTCCGTCCTGCTGTCGCACCAGCCGGTCACCATCCACGACGCGGTCCGGCACGGCGTCGACCTCCAGCTCTCCGGGCACACCCACGGAGGGCAGCTCTGGCCGGGCAACTTCCTGGCCGAGCTCGCCAACCCCACGGTCGCCGGGCTGGAGCGGTACGGCGACACCCAGCTCTACGTCACCCGTGGCGCCGGTGCCTGGGGCCCGCCGGTCCGGGTGGGCGCGCCGTCCGACATCACCGTCGTCACCCTCGCCTCGCTCCGGGCCTGAGCGCGGGCCCGGCGCGGCACGGTCCGATCCACGCGGTCCGGGTCGCGCCGGTCAGACCCGCTCGCTCTCGCCCTCGGTGTCGATGTGGGGGAGGATCCGGTCGAGGAAGCGGGGCGTCCACCACGCGGCCGGGCCGAGCAGCGTCATGACCGCCGGTACCAGCAGCAGCCGGACGATCGTGGCGTCGATCAGGACGCTCACCGCCAGGCCCAGGCCCATCATCTTGATCACGATGTTGTCGCTGACGATGAACGCGGCGAACACGCTGACCATGATCAGCGCCGCACAGCTGATCACCCGCGCCGTGATCTCCAGCGCGTGCGCCACGCCCGCCCGGCTGTCGCCGGTCCGCAGCCAGGCCTCGTGCACCCGGGAGAGCAGGAAGATCTCGTAGTCCATGCTCAGGCCGAAGACGATCGCGAACATCATCATCGGCACGTAGCTCTCGATCGGCACGGTGCCCGAGACGCCGAGCGCCGGACCGCCCCACCCCCACTGGAAGACGGCCACCAGGACCCCGTACGACGCCGCGATCGAGATCAGGTTGAGCACGGCGGCCTTCACCGCGACCAGCAGCCCGCGGAACACGATCAGGATGATCAGGAACGCGAGCCCCACCACCACCGCGATGATCCACGGCAGCCGGCTCGACACGATGTCCAGGAAGTCCACCTGCGCGGCGGTCGTCCCGGTCACGTACGTCTCGGCGCCGGTGCCGGCCACGGACTGCGGGAGCACCGTGTCGGCGAGCCGGTTGACCAGCTCGGTGGTGCTCTGCTCCTGGGGCGCCTCCGCCGGGATCACGGTGGACACCAGGATCACGCCGTCCGGGCTGGGCTGGAGCGGGCCGACGCTGGCCGCGCCCGGCAGTCCGGTCAGCGCCTGCTGCACGGCGCTCTGCACCCCGGACCGGTTCCCGGCCGGCACCGCGCTCTGGTCCACCACCAGCGTGAGCGGCCCGTTGGAGCCCGGGCCGAAGGCCTCCGACATCAGGTCGAAGGCCCGCCGGTCGGTGAACGAGGTCGGGTCGGCGCCGTCGTCGATGTGCCCCAACTGGATGGAGAACAACGGGATCGCCAGGATCGCGATCACGATCACGCCCCCGGTCAGGAACCACCACGGCCGCCGCTCCACCCGCCGGGCGTAGCGGTGCCAGCTCCCGGTGATCTCCTCGCCCGGCGCGGCCCCGGTCTCGGCGACCGGTCGCCGCACGTGGTAGCGGTCCATCCGCCGCCCGATCAGCCCCATCAGGGCGGGCAGCAGGGTCAGCGCGCCGAGCACCGCCGAGACCACGGTCACCGCAGCCGCGACACCCAGCTTGGCGATGAAGGAGACCCCGGAGACCGAGAGCCCGGTCAGGGCGATGACGACCGTGCAGCCGGAGACCAGGACGGCCCGCCCGCTGGTGGCGACCGCCTGCCCGGCCGAGGCCACCGGATCGTGGCCGTCCATCAGGTTCTGCCGGTGCCGGGTGAGCAGGAACAACGCGTAGTCGATGCCGACGCCCAGCCCGATCATCGTGGCCAGCGTCGGAGCGACCGTCGCGAACGTGGAGAGGGCCGCCAGCAGCCCGAGCACACCCAGGCCGACCACCGCGCCGATCAGCGCCGTGACCAGCGGGAGACCGGCCGCGATGACGCTGCCGAAGCCGATCAGCAGCACGACGATCGCGACCGCGAAGCCGATCGCCTCGCTGGTCCGGTCGTCCGGGGCGGGGCGGGCCAGCTCGCCGAGCGGGCCGCCGTACTCCACCTGCACCCCGGCGGCCCGCAGCGGCGCGACGGCGGTGTCCACCTCGTCGAGGTAACTCTCGCCGAGCGTCGTCGGGTTGGCGTCGAACCGGACGGTGATGTACCCCGTGAGGCCGTCCGTCGACAGCGGTCCGCCCGGCGGCGCGGCCTGTCCGGCCGGGGGCAGCGGGCTCTGCACGGACAGCACGTGCGGCAGCTGCTGGAGCGCGGTGAGCGACTGGGAGAGCGGCGACTCGAAGCCGGCCAGCGGCTGGGCGTCGTGCAGGACGACCTGGGCGGCGGTGCCGGCGGCCGCGGGCTCGTGCGCCTGGAGCACGTTCTTCCCCTGCGCGGCCTGGGTGCCCGGCAGCGAGAAGTCGTCGGAGTAGGTGCCGCCCACGGTCCGGTTGGCGATCTGGACACACGCCAGGACCGCCAGCCAGAGGACGATCACGAGCACGGAGTGCCGGGCGCACCACTCGCCGGTCCGGCGGAGCAGGCCGCGGCGGGACTCGGGGGGTGCGCTGGGGGTGGCGGCCCGGCTGGGCGGCGTCATGGGCTCTCCCGGGGGTGGGTCCGCCGCGCGGTGGCCGCCGAAGAGCGGCAGCGGGGCGGGCCGGATGCGACAAACCCTAGGTCGCGCAGGTGCGCCGGGCCCGGGGAAGGGCGGCCCGCTGCTCCCTTCGGGCGGTCCGGGTGCCTGTCGGGGTGTCGGCCGGGGCCGGTCCGGGTGTCGGTCCGGGCCGGTCGGGGTCAGTCGGCCCGCAGGGCCAGGACGGTGACGAGCCGGGCGTCGGCGGGGTTCCCGGTGAGGCGCGCGGCCAGCACCGCCGGGATGTCGCTCTCCTGCGAGTACCCGGGCACGACGGTGACCTCCGTCTGCCGTACGCCGTCCGTGCCGGCGACCGCGTAGGTCACCCGGTACCTGGTCGCGTCGGGCGGCGGGACCGCTCCGGTCCTCCGCATCGGGCACCACCTCCGTCCCGCCGTCATTGTCCGCCCGGACGCGGGTGGAGGGGATGCCGGGCGCGGAGCCGCCCCGGGCGCACGGCCCGCCGGCCCGCGTGCCCGGGCCGCGTGCCCGGGCCGCGGGGCGATCCTGTGGCCGATCGGGACGAACCCGGGCAGAGTGGAGATTCCGGGCGCGACGCCCCGGCAGCGGGAACCACCGGGACGGCTCCGGGAAGGAGCGACCCCATGCAGACCACCTGGAAGGGGACGATCAGCTTCGGCCTGGTCTCCATCCCCGTCCACCTGTACTCCGCCACCCAGGAGCACGACGTCCCCCTGCACCAGGTGCACGCGAAGGACGGCGGCCGGGTCCGGATGAAGCGGTACTGCGAGCAGGAGGCGAAGGAGGTCCCGTACGCGGAGATCGCCAAGGGCTACGAGTCCCCGGACGGCCGGACCGTCACCCTCACGGACGAGGACCTCGCGGACCTGCCGCTGCCCAGCAAGAAGATCATCGACGTGCTGGCCTTCGTGGACGCGGCCGAGATCGACCCGCTGATGTTCTCCAAGGCGTACTACGTCGGTGTCGCCGACAAGGCCGCCGCCAAGCCGTACGCGCTGCTCCGGGACGCGCTGGTCGAGTCCGGACAGATCGCCGTCACCAAGATCGCGCTGCGGACCAGGGAGTCCCCGGCCGTGCTGCGCGTGCACGACGGCACGCTGGTCCTCCAGACCTGCATCTGGCCCGACGAGGTCCGCCCGGCCGCCGGCATCGCCCCGGAGGAGGAGGTCACCGTCCGGCCGCAGGAACTGAAGATGGCGCGTTCGCTGATGGAGACCCTCTCCGAGGACTTCGACCTCGGCCAGCTCCACGACGACTACCAGAAGGCGCTCCAGCAGGTCATCGAGGCCCGGCTGCAGGGGGTCGAGGTGCCGCACGAGGAGGAGCCGGGGGAGGCGCCGGACAACGTGATCGACCTGATGGAGGCGCTGCGAAGCAGCCTCCGGCAGGCCAAGGGGGCGCACCCCGACCGGGCGGGCGGGCGGCCGGCGGAGGCCGACGTCAGCGCCGACGGGGCCGACAGTACCGATGAGACCTTCGAGGAGAAGCCTGCCCCGCGCAAGCGCGCCGCGGGTGCGAAGAAGGCGACTCCCGCCAAGCCCACCGCCGCGGCGGCGCGGAAGGGCACCGCCTCGGCCACGAAGAAGTCCGCCGCCAAGAAGACCACGACCCGAAAGTCCACCACCCCACGGAAGGCCTCGTGACCTCCCGCCACCCCGGAGGTGATCCCCGATGGACCTGCTCACCTACAAGGCTCTCGACACCGGCCCGGAAGCTCCGGCCCACCCGAGCCTGGCCCACCGCGCCTGGCACGGCCTGCTCGGCCTCAGCCCGACGGCCGTGGTCCTCCTGGTCGGCCTCTCGCTCGGCCTCGGCGCCGTCGGCGCCCAGGTCACGTCGCTGCCCTGGCTGATCGTCTTCAGCGTCATCTGGGGGGTGACCGTGATCGCCCTGGTCGGCGTGGTGGCCCGCTGGCGGACGCCCGGCCGGGGCCGGCACCGGATGGCCACCTGACGTCCGCCGGGGCGGTCCCCCGCCCGTGATCGCGGGGAACCGCCCCGTGCGGGGGAGTCCCGGGCTGGGGAGTTCCGGACGGGGGAGGCCGGGGCGGGGGAGTCCCGGGCGGGGGAGGCCGCCGCGGGTGCGGGTCAGCCCTTGAACAGGTTGTGGCCGACGTCCGACGGCACGAGCTCCTTCACCGGCGTGCTGTCCCCGTCGGGCACCCGGGCGCCGGGGACCGGCTCGTCGCTCTCGCGGTGCAGCAGCACCACGCCCTGTTCGGCCCAGACCTGCCGGTAGCCGTGGGCGAGTAGCAGCGCGATCCGCTCGGCCTGCTCCACGTCCGACTGGAACGGGAAGGTCCGGGTGTCGGACCGGATCAGGACGTACTCCCGGCCGCGCGGCACGCCGTCGACGAGGACGGTGTCGGTCCGGCCGACCAGCCGGGGCACCACCTGGTTGTCGGCCTCGACCCGGGCGCCGTCGGGGATCTGCCCGGCGCCGCGGACCAGCGCCGCGTTGCTCGCCGAGGGCCGCCAGCCGGCCGGCGTCAGCAGGCTGATCCCGCCCAGCATCACGCTGCTGGCCAGCGAGACGGCCACCACGGCGAGGCCGAGACCGGTACCGGCCCGCCGCCGCAGGCCGCCCCGGGCGTGCAGGCGGCCGAGCGCCTCCAGGGTGGCGGTGAGCAGCACCGGCCAGAGGAAGGCGTCGTAGTGGTGGGCGATCGACCAGTGGTTGGCGTTGTCGGAGAGGACCCGCTCGGCGAGCAGCGGCAGCAGGCAGAGCGTGGTCGCCGAGCGCAGCGGGAGCAGGAACAGGGTGCCGAACAGCCAGAGCACCAGCAGCGGCTTGAGGGTCGCGTTGGTGGCGACCCGGAGCAGCAGCAGCGGGTCGCCGAGCACGTTGGTCAGCGCCGTCCCGGCGTCCGGGCCGATCGGGCCGTAGACCCAGTAGTAGTCCGGCTGCCCGCCCATCGCGGGGATGAGCCACACGATGGCGAGCGCCGAGGCGAGCGGGCCGCCGACCAGCAGCCCGGCGCCGTACAGCAGGCCCCGCCGGTCGCCGGCCCGCTCGCCCTGCCGGTCGCCGCGCGGGCGGTTGCGCCAGAGCAGGACCAGGCCGTAGACGCCGACCAGCAGGCCGAGGTCCTCCTTGGTGGCGCAGAGCAGCGCGGCGGCGAGGGCCGCGGTCCCGTACCGGCGGGCGAGGCCGCGTTCGAGCATCAGCAGGGTGAGCGGGACGGCGAAGGCGACTTCGTGGAAGCCGCCCCGGCCGGCGGCGAGCAGCGGCCAGCCCAGCCCGTACACCAGACCGGCGAGGTCGGCTGCCAGGCGGGCGGCGCGGGTCGCGCGGGTCGCGCCGGGGTCCTCGTCGCGGGCGGTCGCGGAGGCGTCCCCGCCGGGTCCGGCGGCCGGTGCCGACGCGTCGGCCGGTCCGGGGGAGGGGAGCCGGAAGCAGTGCACGGCGATGCGGCGGATCAGCGGGACGCCGGCGGCGAGGAGGAGCGCCTGACCGAGGATCAGGGTGCGCGGGTCCTCCCAGATCCAGTAGAGCGGGGCGAGCGCCGCCAGCACCGGTGAGAAGTGGTCGCCCAGGAGCGAGAACTCGGGCGGGAACTCGTGGTGGTAGCTCTTGACCGGCGCGACCGGGAGACCGAAGTGCGCGTAGGCCGCGACACCCTGGTGGAAGATCCCCAGGTCGAAGCCGCCCAGTTGGACCGCCGACCACTGCTGCAGCCCGCAGGCCGCGGTGACCGCTAAGCAGAGGAACGTCAGGACGGCCGTCCGGCGTCCGGAGAGCGCGGCGGTCCGTGGCGCGGGCGGGCGGGAGGCGCGCGGCAGCAGCGGCCGGATCGTACGGGTGGACGGGGTGAGTCCGGTTTCGACTGGCACGTGATCCCTGAAGTGGTCGGAGTCGGAGGCAGGTGGGCCGGGTCCGGCCGGGCCTGCCCAGTGGGGCCGGCCCGGGGCCGGGCCGGACTGTGCGTCGGACGGGACCGCGGGCCGGTCCCGTCCGACGGCCGGTCAGCCGGTGGTCCCGGCCTGCTCGGTGGCGGTCCGCCGGAGCAGGGTGATGCCGTGCTCGCTGCGGACGACGTGGTAGCCGCCCTGCTTGGCGAGGGCGACCTCCTCGCGTTCGCGGTCGGGCGACAGCGGCCAGCCCATCGGCCGGCCCTCGTCCACCACGATCCACTCGGCGGTCGACCAGCTCTGCGGCCAGCCGAACACGATGACCTCGCAGCGGTTGGTCAGCTGGGGCACCAGCCGGTTGGACGCGGAGACCCGGGCGCCGTCCGGGACGGCGGCCAGGACCGACCGGGCGGCCTCGACCCGCGCCGGGGTGCGCCAGAGTTCGAGGCCGAAGAGCTGGCTGAACGCGAAGCCGGGCAGCAGGACGAGCGTGACCGCGAGGCTGACCGGCAGCGCGGCCCGGGCGGCCCGCCGGTGCAGCACCCCGGGGTTGGCGCGGGCCTTCACCAGGACGTCCACGAAGGCGAGGAACACGATCGGCATCAGGACGGCGCTGTAGTGGTAGCCGGTGCCCCAGTAGGCGGGGTTGTTGGAGAGCAGCCGCCAGCCGAGGGTGGGGAGCGCGACCAGCAACAGCGGGGACCGGACGGCCAGCAGCATGGTCGGGGCGAGCAGCAGCAGCACGGTCCGGACCTTCTCGCCCGGGGTGATGAGGTCGAGCGGGAGGGTGAGCAGGTTGCGGCCGCCCGAGCCGCCGCTCAGGTTGTCCCAGTAGGCGAAGCTGCCGCCGGGGCTCATCGCGGGCAGCAGCACCAGCAGTTCGAGCAGCGAGGCGGCCACGCCGAAGGCGACGGCGGCCGCACCGATCCGGCGGTTGCCGCGCCAGAGGATGTACCCGCCGACGGCGGCGACGGTGATGCCGAGGTCCTCCTTGACCAGGACCAGCGGCGCGGCCCAGGCGAACGCCGCCGCCCACCGCTGCTCGCCGAGCGCCGCCACCGAGAAGGCGACCAGCGGGACGGCGAAGCTGATCTCGTGGAAGTCGAAGCCGAGCGCCGAGGCCAGGCCCCAGGAGGCCCCGTAGCCGAAGCCGGTGATCAGGGCGGCGGCGGGCCCGATGCTGCGCAGCGCCCAGCGACTGATCGGCACGGCGGCGACGGCGAGCAACGCGGACTGACCCAGCAGCAGGACCTTGGCGGAGGGCCAGATCCAGTAGAACGGGGCGAGGACGGCCAGGATCGGCGAGAAGTGGTCGCCGAGGAGGTTGAACCCGGGGCCCTTCAGCTCGACGATCGGTCCGCGTCCCTCGGCGTAGCCGCGGACGCCCTGCTCGAAGATACCGAGGTCGTACCCGCTGGTGAGGAGAAGGTCGTGGCGGCGGACGGTAAAGAAGGAATAGACCAGGAATAGGGCGAGGGCGACCGCCCAGGGGATGAATCGCACCCGCCGATCGGCGGGGGATGATGCGACCGATGGTTCGTCACCCTCCGTCCTTCGATGGAGTGCTGCGGTGAGTGTACTAATGGTCACTTAACATCCCCGTCGTTCCGGGTCGAGTGGTCTGTGCGGCCGATTCTCGCCAGCTGTTCGAGGCGGCGGGCGGGTTCAGCCACGAGCGAACGCCGTCGGGCGTGTCGGCCCCCGGGCGGGCACCGTAACATGGAGGTGCCCTCCCCGGCGATTGAGGCGTCGGGGAGGGCGTTTCATCGATGACCCGTCGTCAGGTCGTGCTGCCGTTCAGCCGGTGACCGGCTGATGCTCGATCAGTTCCACTTCTGGTACGAGCCGCCGTTGCCGCCCAGGGTGTAGACGTTCCCGTTGACGTTGCTGTCCAGGTAGAGCCCGGTGGCGACGTTCTGGTAGGCGTAACCGTTTCCGGCCCAGCTCTTCACCCACTTCTGGTAGTTGCCGCCGTTGCAGCCGAGGGTGTAGGCGTTTCCGGCGCCGTTGCTGTCGAGGCAGAGCCCCGTGGCGAGGTTCCGCAGGGTGTAGGTCGATCCGCCCAGGTCGTTGGCGTACCAGACCTGGTAGGAGCCGCCGTTGGCGGCCAGGGTGTAGACGTTGCCGGCGCCGTTGCTGTCGAGGACGCGGCTGGTGGCGAGGTTCGTGAGCGTGACGTAGCCGGAGGCGGCGCTGGCCTGGCCGGAGACCAGGACCGTCATCCCTCCGGCCAGGATCGCCGTCGAGGCGACAAGGGCAGCGGTGCGCTTGGCGAGCTTCATCGCATTTCCTTTCGATGCCGACCGGCCCTCCGGCCGGTCGACATCGAACTTATCCAAGGATTCCCCTTTGCAGGTTTTCCGGATCTCCGGTAATACCCGGGTTCGGCCACTCGGAATTGGGTGGTCCGGATTTCCGGAGTATGAACGGAACAATTCCCGCCGGTTCGCGGGCGGGTGGAAATCGATATTCGGCGGGTCCGTGCTGAACAGGGGGCCCCGGGGGAGGATGTCATGGCAATGTCAGACAAGGGACGTGAAAGCCGCAAAACCGGCGCTGCGGCGCCCCGGGCCGCCGCGCGGGAACTTGGCCGGATCCGGCCGGGGCGGGGCCCCGGCCGGCCGTGCCGGGACCTCAGGCCACCCAGACGGTCGTGACGTTGCAGAACTCCCGGATGCCGTGGCCGGACAGCTCCCGGCCGAAGCCCGAGCGCTTGACCCCGCCGAACGGCAGCGCGGGGTGCGAGGCCGTCATGCCGTTGAAGAACACCCCGCCGGCCTGGATGTCCCGGACGAACCGCTCCTGCTCGGCCGGGTCCTCGGTCCAGACGTTGGAGCTCAGCCCGAACGGGGTGTCGTTGGCCAGGGCCAGCGCCTCGTCCAGGTCGGCGGCCCGGTAGACGGTGGCGACCGGGCCGAAGGTCTCCTCCTGGTGGATCCGCATCGCCGGGGTGATGCCGGTCAGCACCGTCGGCTCGTAGAACCAGCCGGCGTCCAGGCCCTCCGGGCGACGCCCGCCGCACTCCACCCGGGCACCGCGCGCCCGCGCGTCCTCGACCAGGTCGGCCAGCTCGTCCCGGCCCTGCCGGCTGGCCAGCGGGCCGACCTCGGTGGCCTCGTCCATCGGGTCGCCCACCCGCAGGGCCCGCATCGCCGCGGTGAAGCCGGCGGTGAACCGCTCGTAGACGTCGGCGTGCGCGATGAAACGCTTGGCGGCGATGCAGGACTGGCCGTTGTTCTGCGCCCGGGCCCGGACGGCGGTGGCGATCGCCGCGTCCAGGTCGGCGCTCGGGAGCACCACGAACGGGTCGCTGCCGCCCAGCTCCAGCACCGCCTTCTTCACCTCGTCGGCCGCGGTGGCCGCGACCGCCCGCCCGGCCGGCTCGCTGCCGGTGAGGGTCACCGCCGCCACCCGGGGGTCGCGGATCACGCCCTCCACCGCACCAGAGCCGATCAGCAGGGTCTGGAAGCAGCCCTCCGGGAACCCGGCCCGGCGGAACAGCTCCTCCAGGGCGACCGCCGTGCGCGGCACGTTGGACGCGTGCTTGAGCAGGCCGACGTTGCCCGCCATCAGGGCCGGTGCGGCGAACCGGACCACCTGCCAGAGCGGGAAGTTCCACGGCATCACCGCCAGTACCGCGCCCAGCGGCCGGTACCGGACGTAGGCGCGGGCGGCGCCGGAGTCGGCCACGTCGGCCGGGTCCGGGTGCTCGTCGGCGAGCAGCGCCTCCGCGTGCTCGGCGTACCAGCGCATCGCCTTCGCGCACTTCGAGGCCTCGGCGCGGGCGGCGGTGAGCGGCTTGCCCATCTCCTCCGTCATGGTCCGGGCCACCGCTTCGAGGTCCTGGTCGAGCAGGTCGGCGGCCCGCCGGAGCAGGTCGGCCCGGTACGGGAAGGAGCTGGTGCGGTAGCTGCGGAACGCCTCCTCGGCGCGGGCCAGCCGGCGCTCCACGCCGGCGGCGTCCAGCGGCTCGAAGGTCTCCAGGGTCTCGCCGGTCGCGGGGTTCACGCTTGCGATGGGCACGGGGGCACTCCCAGGGGTGCGTGGGCGGGTGGTTCCGGGGTCTGCCCCTCACCCTCGCCGACACCCCCCGTGCGGACGCGCCATGACCGCCCGGCGTGTCCCGCCGGGCGGTCGGCCCGCGGTGGTCGCCGCGGCGCCGGCGGGCTCAGTCCGGCAGCGACTCCACCCGGGCCGCCGCCTCCCGCGCGCGGGCGCCGGCCCTGGTCCGGCCGGCCGTGATCAGGCGGTTCGGGAAGCGGTGCAGGTACTCCGCCTCCAGCTGCCCGGTCCGCAGGGTGTGCCGCTTCAGCGCATCCTCCGAGCCGTACAGGAACGTCTCGTGGCGGGTCCGGTGCAGCTGTTCCAGCTCGTGCAGCAGCGTGTCGTTGCCCAGGGCGTGCGGGGAGATGCCCTCCGGCCTGGGGTGCGGGGTGTCGGGGTGCTGCATGTGGTCAACCTCCTCGGCGGAAGCCCCCCGCCTAGCCGGTGCCCCGCCGCGGGGCCCGGTACACCCGTGGGCGGGGGGTTGCGCGACGGCTCCTCCGGTGCTCTGCGGCGGCGTCCTGCTCGCGTCGCCGATCCGGACGGTCCGGGACCTCCCCGCCGGGGCGGCCGGCCAGGGGTGACCGGCTGCCCGAAGAGGGGTGGTCGGATCGTAGGATGAAACCTTCGCATGCTTACCACTCACCCTGAACAGGCACTGATGTCACTCCCCAAGGCCGAACTCCACCTGCACATCGAAGGCACCCTGGAGCCCGAGCTCGCCTTCGCGCTCGCGGCCCGCAACGGCGTCACCCTGCCGTACGCGGACACCGAGGAGCTGCGCCGTGCCTACGCGTTCAGCGACCTGCAGTCCTTCCTCGACCTCTACTACGCGCTGATGGCCGTGCTGCGGACCGAGGAGGACTTCGCCGACCTCGCCGAGGCCTACCTGGCCCGGGCCGCGGCCCAGGGCGTCCGGCACGCGGAGATCTTCTTCGACCCGCAGGCGCACACCGCCCGGGGCGTCCCGCTCGCCGTGGTGGTGGACGGCCTCGGACGGGCGCTGGACCGGAGTGCCGAGCGCCACGGCATCAGCACCAGGCTGATCATGTGCTTCCTGCGGGACGAGTCCGCCGAGTCCGCGCTGGAGACCTTCGAGGCCGCCCGCCCCTGGTTCGGCGGGCGGATCACCGGCATCGGGCTGGACTCCGCCGAGGTCGGCCACCCGCCCGCCAAGTTCCGCGAGGTCTACCGGCTCGCGGCCGAGGCCGGACTGCACCGGGTCGCGCACGCCGGGGAGGAGGGCCCCGCCGCCTACATCACCGAGGCCCTGGACGTGCTCGGCGTCGAGCGGATCGACCACGGCCTGCGCTGCCTGGAGGACCCGGAGCTGGTCGACCGCCTGGTGCGCGAGCGGATCCCGCTCACCCTCTGCCCGCTCTCCAACGTCCGCCTCCGCTGCATCGACACCCTCGCCGACCACCCGCTCCCGGCGATCCTCGACGCCGGGCTGCTGGCCACGGTCAACTCCGACGACCCCGCCTACTTCGGCGGCTACGTCGGCGACACCTACGAGGCCCTGGCCGAGGCCCTGCACCTCGACCGGGAGACCCTGCGGCTGCTCGCCGCCAACTCCTTCCGGGCGGCCTTCCTGACGGAGGAGCGGCGGGCGGAGCTGCTGGCCGAGGTGGCGGCGTACGAGTTCCCGGACGGCGACGCCTGACCCGACCTCCCCGGGGAGGTCCGGGGCGGCGCCGCCCGGGAGACGGGCTCAGTGCCCGGCCGCGCCGCCCGGTCCGGCGACCCGGGCGCGCAGCGCGTCCAGGTGGTGGAGGGACTTCAGGACCTCCTGCTGGTCCACGCCGAAGTCGATGAGGCAGGCGATCTCGTCGACGCCCATCGCCGAGAGCCGGCGCACCACGTCCGCGCCGTCGTCGACGGTGCCGAACAGGCCGACGTCGGAGAAGAGGCGGTCGAAGGACCGGGTGAGCAGGAAGTCCCGGTCCCGGGTCGGTATCCGGTCCACCGAGAAGCCGTCCGCCCCCGGGGCGGCCGGGCCCGAGGACTGGAGGTCCATCGAGCTGCGGAGGAAGTCGGTGAGCGGCTCGCGGACCAGCTCGCGGATGCGCTCGCGGTCCTCGCCGAGCATGGTGTGCAGCATCAGTACGACGTGGCCGCTCGCCGGGTCGTGGCCCTCCTCGGCCAGGGCCTCCCGGTAGGTGGCGATGTTGCGCTCCAGCGCGTCGTGCTCCTGGCCGAGCTGGTGGGTCAGCACGCCCGCGCCCAGCCGCCCCGCGATCCGGAAGGTCTGCGGGGAGCCGGCGGCCGTGATCCAGATCGGCAGCTCGGGCTGCACCGGGCGCGGGAAGAGCCGGACGGCGCGCCGCTCGCCCTCGGCGCCGTCGAACTCGACCTCCTCGCCGCGCCACAGCCGCTGCACCGTGCGGGCCGTCTCGACCATGATGTTCTTGCGGTCCTGGAAGTTCTCCGGCTGGAGCACGAAGTCCCGGACGTGCCAGCCGGAGGCGAACGAGACGCCCACCCGGCCGCCGGAGAGGTTGTCGACGGCGGACCACTCCTCGGCGATCCGGATCGGGTGGTGCAGGGGGGCGACCACGCTGCCGGCCCTGATCCCCACCCGCTCGGTCACCGCGGCCAGCGCGGCGCTCGTCAGTGAGGGGTTGGGGAACTGCCCGCCCAGGCGGTGGAAGTGCCGCTCGGGGGTCCACACCGCACGGAAGCCGTGGGTGTCGGCGAAGCGGGCGCTCTCCAGCAGCAGCTGGTACCGGTCCCCGTCGGTGGCGGTGTCGGCGAAGAAGAAGAGGCTGAGGTCCATCGGTCCATTCCTCGGGGTCAGGACGGCGGGCCGGCCGCCCGGGCGGCCCGCCCCCCCGGCGCCTCCTTGCGCGGCGGCGCCCGGCCCCCCCCCCCCCAGCGCGAAGGCCACGCACACCACCAGGCCGCCCTGGTGACTGAGCGACAGGTCGATGCGGTCGATCCCGGCCTGTTCGGCGACCGTCCTGGCGCCGCCGCTGAGCCGGACCTCCGGCGCCCCGTGGGCGTCGGCGAGGACCTCGATCTCCCGCCAGCCCAGCCCCTGGCCGAGCCCGCGGCCGAGGGCCTTGGCGGTGGCCTCCTTGGCGCAGAACCGGCCGGCCAGGTACTCCTCGCGGCGCGGGCCGGTGAGCCCGTCCGCGCGGGCGAGCTCGGTCGCGGAGAAGACCATCCGCCGTCCGCCGGGGTGGGCGGCGATCTGGGCGAACCGGGCGATCTCCAGCAGGTCGATGCCGATCCTCATGGCTGCCCGCCCGTCCGGCCGCCCCCGCGGACGAGGGCGCGCGCGACGTGCAGGCGCTGGATGTCGCTGGTGCCCTCCATGAACTCGAAGGCGTTCACGTCGCGGGTCCACTTCTCCAGCAGGGGGTGGTCGGCCTGGGCGGCCGGGCCGAGCGAGCGGACCGCCCAGCGGGCGGCCTCCCGGGCGGCGGCCACCGCGGCGATCTTGGCCTGACTGGGGAGCCGGCCGTCGTCCCGGTCCCGGTCCAGGGCGGCCCCGGCCCGGTAGACGAGGTCGCGGCAGGCCTCCAGCCGGGCCGCGACCTCGTCGAGGCCCGGTGCGCCCGGCCGCTCGGCGCGGACGAGGTCCACGCAGGCCAGCCCGGTCCCGACGGCGAGCGCGGCCACCTGGGGGCGGACCGTGTTGAACACCCGCACGGCCCCCCACAGACCGCGCCGGGTGGGCGGCAGGTGCCGGGCCAGCAGGCGTTCCTCCGGCACGGCGACGCCGTCGAGCCGGATCTCGGCGAGGGCCGCGCCGCGCAGGCCCACCATGGGCAGCGCCCGCCCGTCGAAGCCGGGGTCGGCGGCCTCGACCAGCGCGGCCCGGATCGACAGCGGCCCGCTCCCGGTCCGGGCGAAGACCACGCCGACCGCGCCGCGGGCGCCGTTGCCGATGTACTTCTTCGTGCCGTGCAGCCGGTACAGGCCGGGGTCCTCGCGCCTCAGCGCGGTCTCCATCCCGGCGGCGTCGCTGCCCCGGCCCGGCTCGGTCACCGCGAAGAACGCCCAGGTGGCGCCGTCGGCCACCGCGCGGTGGAACCACTCCTGCTGCCCGTCGTCGCCGAGCTGGTCGACCAGGATCCCGGTGAGGCTGGGCCCGGGGGCGGCCAGCACCATCCCCGCGTCGCCGTGGGCGAGTTCGACCATCCAGACGAGGGTGTCCAGGGACGACCCGGTGGAGTAGCCGAAGGGTCCGACGCGCAGGGGTTCGCCGCCGAACCGTTCCGGGGTGGTGCACCGGCGGATCAGGTCGAAGGCGGCGGTCTTGAGGTGCGGTCCCGTTCCGTGCGGGTCCGCGTCGAGGGCCATCGCGTGCGCGCGCAGCTCGCCCGCCGTCTCGGCTGCGGCGCCGCGCAGCGCCCTGAGCCGTTCGTCGAGTTCGACCACGGTCACCGGTCTCCTTCCGCGGTGCTCGGCCGGGCCAGCCAGAGGTCCGCGGTGAGCGCGGACAGGTGGAGGCTGCGCGCCGGATGATCGGTGAGGTAGCCCTCGGCGCCGAACAGGCGGGTGGCCGCCCAGCCGGCCTCGGTCAGCCGCTCGTGGCGGGCCCAGACCGCTCCGGCCGGGGCGTCCTGGTCGGCGGCGGCCTCCCGGACGGCCCCGGACCAGGCCAGCTCGGCCTCGGTGGCCACGTCGGCCAGCGATCCGCCGACGAACTGGTGGTCGATCAGCGGGACGCCGCCGAAACGCCGGGCCGACAGCCGCTCCACGGCCGCGTCGAGCAGCCCGGAGAGCACCCCGATCCGGACGGCGGTCAGGGCGGCGGCGGTACGGCCGGTCAGCCCGGGGCCGGGCGCGGCGCCCGGGGTGTCCGCCGCGAAGCGGACCAGGGCGAGCCCGTCGAGGGCCGCGAACGGGTGGGGCAGCACCTCGGTGCCGCCGGGGCCGTCCGTCCCGGCCGGCAGGACGGCCGGCAGGACGGCGACGCCGCCGGGGGCCGTCGCCGCCGCGTCGACGCCTTCGAGTACGGCGGCCAGTCCGGCGGCCAGGCCGCCCTCGCGGCCGAGGTCCCGGTAGCGGGCCAGGTCGGTGGAAGTCCGGTTCACGCGGCGGCTCCCGGGCGCAGCCCGGCCTGGAACAGCCGGCCGGAGTGCGGGTCGTAGTCGGCGATCACGGTGTACCGGTCCGGCGTCCAGTGCTCGGCGAGGGCCGCCCAGGCGCTGGTGCAGAGGCGGTCGGCCGCCCCCTCCACCAGGTCGCACGAGGCCCGCAGGGCCGGGTCGAGCCGGTCGGCGAGCATCCGGCCGGCCACGATCCTGACCCCGGGCACCTGCCGGGCCAGTTCGCCCAGCGCCGTGTTCGGGTCGACGGACCGCTCGGTCACGAAGTCGAGCTCCGCGTCGCCGGGCGCCGTTCCTTCCCCCGCCGTTCCGTCCCCCGCAGGTCCGCCGGCCGACGCGTCCGGGCCGGCCGTGTGCACCAGCACCGCGCAGTCGTCGCCGGGCCGGGTGTCGGGGTCGGCGTAGGGCAGCGTGGACTGGTCCAGGACGAGTACGGCGCCCTCGGCCAGGCCGCCGGTCCGACGCAGGCCGGCGAGGATCCGCAGCGCCGTGAAGGGGGCCCCCACACCCTGGCCGGCCACCGAGAAGACCTCGGGGCCGCCCGGGCACCGCTCGGCCAGGTAGCAGCCCGCCACCTCGACGACGCTCAGGTCGGGCAGGTGGTACGCGAGCACGAGCCTGTCCAACGGGGGCAGCGGGTGCTCCAGGCCGTCGAGCAGCTCCCGCGCCATGTCGGTGAAGCTGTTGCCACCGCCCCGCGCGTGGCGCTCGTGGTCGGGTTCCTCGCCGAAGGAGGCGAGGAAGTCCGTCATGAACCTCAGCTCGGTCCCGGCCAGCCGGGCCGGCCGCCGCCCGGGGAAGGCCCGGGCGGTCGGCCGGCTCAGCCGCAGGGCCGCGGGGCCGGCCGGGCGGGCGGCCGTGCGCGGCCCGCCCCACGTCGTCTCCGGCATCGGTCAGTGCGCCGGCTCTTGCCCGGCGGACAGGTTCGCGTCGATGTACTCGGTCAGTGCGCCGACCGTCTCGAAGACCTCCGGGGTCAGCTCGTCCGGGTCGATCTGCAGGCCCAGCGTGTCCTCCAGGGCCATCAGCAGCTCGATCACGCTGGTGGAGTCGAGGGCCAGGTCGCTGAAGAGCCGGGTGTCCGGGGTGAGTTCGGGCAGGTCCTTCTTCAGGACGGCGGCGAGCGCGTCCCGGAGTGCGTCGGTCGTGGTGATGTCGTCGGTGGTCAAGATCGTCTCAGCTCCTTCGTGATGTGCTTCGGTGTCGCGTCGTGAGGCGTTGCGCGGTGTCGTGCGGTGTCGTGAGGCGTTGTGCGGTGCCGTGAGGCGTCCGGGGTGTCCGCGGTGCGGTGCCGCGCCCCGCCGGTGCCGGTGTCCGTGACGCCGGGTCAGTCGAGCCGGCCGGCCCGGCCCAGCTCGGGGTCGGTCGCCTGCTTGGCGAGGATGTCCTCGACCGAGTCCCGGTGACGCACCAGGTACGAACGGCCGCGCAGCACCACGACCTCGGCGGGGTAGCCGTGGCTGAGGAAGTACACGGGCGAGGCCGAGGGCCCGTACGCGCCCGACTTCAGCACCCCGACGAGGTCGCCGGGCCGCAGCTCGGGCAGGGTCACGGCCTTGGCGATGGTGTCGTTCGGCGTGCAGAGCGGACCCGCGATGTTCCACGGACCGGTCTCCTCGGCCGGGTCGGCCGTCCGGGAGAGCAGCCCGATCGGGAAGTTGCGCTTGACGAACGACCCGATGCCCACGGCGGCCATGTGGTGGTGGGTGCCGCCGTCCGCGACCGCGAAGTTCTCGCCCATGGACTGCTTGGTGTAGCGCACCCGCATCAGGTAGGTGCCGCCGAGCGCCGTCAGGTACCGGCCGGACTCCATGATCAGCCGGGTGTCCGGGTGCGCCGAGGCGAACCGGTCCAGCAGCGGGTTGAGGTCCTTCGCCAGTGCGGCCGCGTCGAGTTCGTGCTCGCCCTCGAAGTAGGCCGCGCCCAGCCCGCCGCCGATGTCCACCGCGTCCAGCCGGATCCCGGTGGCCTGCGCGATCCGCTCCGCGAGGTCCAGGATGTAGGTGGTGTTCTTGACGACCACCTCGGCGTCGAGGATGCGCGTGCCCAGGTAGACCTGGACGCCGGCCACGTCGGCGTGCCGGTACTCCGACAGGGCCGGTCCTGCGGCGAGGACGGCGGCCTCGTCGATGCCGAACTGGCGGGGCTTGCCGCCCATGGTCAGCCGTGAACCGGCGATGGCGAAGGCCGGGTTGACGCGGAGCAGCACCCGCTGGCGCACGCCGTGCGCCTGCGCCGTCCGGTCGATCAGGTCGAGCTCGGCGAGGGACTCGCAGACGATCGCGTAGATCCCGGCCCCGACGCAGGCGTCGACCTCCTGCTCGCTCTTGCCGGGCCCCAGGAAGACCACGTCGAACGGGTCGGTCCCGGCCTCCAGCACCAGCCGCAGCTCGGCGAGGGAGGAGACCTCGGCGCGGGCGCCCGCCGAGTGCAGGACGTCGTAGACGCCCCGGTTGGGGTTGGACTTGAGCGAGAAGAAGACCTCCAGCGAGGGGTGCAGCGCCGCCCGCAGGGCGGCGAGGTTGGCGACCAGCCAGTCGCCGTCGTACACGTACGTCGGGGTTCCGTACTCCGCGGCGATGCCGCTCCAGTCGATCTCGTCGCTCACGGCTTGGCCACCATTTCCTTCAGCAGGGTCTCCGTCCGCTCCCGGGTGCGCCGCACGTCCTGCTCGTCGTCGCCGACGCAGACCGCGTAGAGGCGGCCGTAGGGCTTGCCGCCGGCCAGGAGGGTCGCGTTCAGGGTCGCGAAGTTGTTGATCAGTACGCCGCGCGCGCCGTCGGCCGCGTGGTCCGCGCCGTCGAGGAGCAGCTCGCCGAGGGCGGCCCGCACCTCGTCGAAGCCGTGCACCCGGGCCGGCTGCAGGTCGAAGGTGGTGGCGAGCGCGAACTGCCCGTCCCGGATGAGGCGTTCGGCGATCCGGTTCTGGTAGGTCGCCATGTTGAACCGGGCGTTGATCTCCAGGCAGGGGTAGAGCGTGCCGTCCGCGGCGAGCAGCGCGTCCACGCCGGCCAGCCCGAAGTACCCGGCCGCCGCGAGCTCCTTGCCGATCACCTCGGCGGCCGTCCGCAGCTCGTCGACCTGGTCGGTCCGCAGCGCCGGCGGGAAGACGTGTCCGCGGTGGACGCCGTTCTCGGTCAGCGCGGTCTTCACGGTCTCGAACCGGACCTCGCCGCCCCGGCCGACGACGAACTGGTAGTTCAGGTCGGCCTGCTTCTCGATCCAGCGTTCCACGACCACCGAGACGCGTCGGTCGGTCCCGGCCCGGCGGGCGATCATCCGCAGCAGCTGTTCGGCCCGCTTCGGTTCGTCGAGCACGACCATGCCGCGCCCGGAGACGCCGAGCGACTCCTTGACCACCACGCGGGAGCCGCCCTCGACCAGGTGGGTGTCGAGCGCCTCCTCCAGCTCGCCCAGGGTCCGGCAGACCGAGCCCGGGACGGCGGTCAGCCCGGAGGCGTCCACCAGCTCGCGACTGAAGATCTTGCCGTTGACGTGCTTGCAGACGGCGGCGGTCGGACCGGCCAGCGGCAGGCCCGCGGCCAGCGCGAGGCGCTCCTCCTCCTCCGAGATGCCCAGCGGCATCAGGTAGGTGCGGCCGTCGGCGAGCGCGCGCAGGGACTCCAGCAGCCGGGGCGAGTCCAGGGCGTCCTCGGTGACCGACCGCTCCGGCCGGTTGAGGTCCACCGTCAGATGGACCCCCTCGGCCGCGCCCAGGGCGCGCAGGTAGGCGGCGTAGCCGGGGTCGACGGCCTCCTTCAGCACCACCACGTCGTGCTCGTCGGCCAGCAGGACGCCGACCTCCTCGATCCGGTTGACCGTCGCCGAGGAGAACGACAGGCCGGTGCCGGGCAGCCTCGGCTCGCCCACGCCCCAGACGCGTTCGACCTCGAAGTTGTTCAGGTACACGAAACGGGCGGTCGGATCCCCGACCAGCGCGCTCTTCAACCGGGCGGTGAAACCGCCGGCGGGTGCCGGGTCGTGTGCGGCAGTCATGTCACTCCTCTCTGGCTGCGGTCCCGACGACCGCGGCGGCGAAGGTCCCGCCCTGGCCGGCGGAGACCATGAGCACGGTCTCGCCCGGTCGCACCGCGTTCTCGGCGCGCGCCGTCGAGAGGTTCATGAAGGGGTCCGCACAGAAGCAGTGGCCGGTCCGCGGGACGTTCTCCAGGTAGATCCGCTCCAGCGGGAGGTCCAGGATCCGCGCCGTCGTGCTCCACGAGTACCGGTTGACGTTGTGCGGCAGGACGAGGTCGATGTCGTCGAGTCCGAGACCGGCGGCGTGCACCGCCTCCTGCATGATCTCGGCCAGGGTGGGCGTGTACGCCAGGCGGTAGCGGCGCTGGAGTTCCTCGTCCATGTTCCCGGCCTGGTGGAACTCGCCGAGGGTGCGGTGCGCCACGCTCAGGACCGCGTCCCCCGGCCCGTCCAGCGCGGCCAGCACCCCGGCGGTGGCGTCCCCGAGGACGGACGTCCCCGGGATGTGCTGCATCACGGGGGAGAGGCCCTTCTCGCCGAGCAGGACCAGCGCGGTGCTCCCGGCCGGCTCGGCCGCGAGCAGGGCCTCGACGACCGGCAGCGCGGCGAGGGAGATCGCACAGCCCTGGTGGGACATCGAGAACGCGCCCGCCCCGCCGAGGTCGAGCTTCTCCCGCAGCACGTCCATCCAGCGCAGGCCGGGCGGGGCGACGTGCTGGACGGTGTGCGCGTGGACCAGGTGCCGGACCAGCGAGCGGTCCTCGCCGGCCAGGACCTCCTGGCCGATCGTGAGCAGCATGTCGAGGGTCGACAGGCCCTCGGCGGTGACGATCCGCTCCAGCCCCAGGAACCTGGTGAGCAGCCGGATCTCCGCCTCGGAGACCTCCAGCGACGCGCGCAGGTCCGCGACGGCGGTGCTGTGCTCGGGGATGAAGGGGACGACCTTACGCAGGTACAGCACGGCGTCCCCCTCCCCACGCTCCGGTCCCCGGCGTCCGGGTGCCCCGGCCGGCCGCCGCCCGACGGGTCTCAGCCGGCGTCACGGCACCACTCCAGGACGGCCATGGCACTGTGGAGCTTGTTCTCGGCCTGGTCGAAGGCGATGCTCACCGGGCCGTCCAGCACCTCGGCGGTGACCTCCTCGCCGCGGTGGGCGGGCAGGTCGTGCAGGAACACGGCCTTCGGCGAACGGGCCATCAGCTCCGCCGTCACCTGGAAGGGCGCGAACACCTGCCGCCAGTCCGGGTCGGGCTTGCTGGTCCCGGTGGTCTGCCAGCGCGTGGTGTACACCGCGTCGAAGTCGGCGGGGCCGTCGTCGAGGTCGTGCCGCTCGGTCACCGTGGACCCGTGCCCGGCGGCCAGCTCCCGGGCGCGTTCGAGCACGGCGCCGGACAGGCCGTAGCCGGGCGGGGTGCGCAGCTCCAGCCGCACGCCCCGGTAGCGGCTCAGCCCCAGGGCGAGCGCCGCGGCCGAGTTGTTCCCCTCGCCGACGTACAGCACGCTCAGCCCGTCCACCGCGCCGAACCGCACGGCGAGCGTGGTCAGGTCGGTCAGCCCCTGGGTCGGGTGCTCCTCGGCGCTCATCGCGTTGACGACCGACATCCGGCGCTGGGACGCCCAGGCGCGCATCTCGGCGGGGTCGCCGGCGGTGCGGGCCACCAGGACGTCCAGCATCCGGGACATCACCCGGCCGGTGTCCTCGGTGGTCTCCCCGGTGTTGAGCTGGAGGTCGTCCGGGCCGTAGGTGACCAGCCCCGCGCCGAGCCGCAGCGCGCCGGCCGAGAACGCGGTGCGGGTGCGGGTCGAGGTCTTGCGGAAGTAGACGCCGACGACGTCGCCGGCGAGCGCGGTGTTCCCCACGCCCTCCCCGGCCGCCGCCCGGCGGGACAACTGCGCGCCGCGGTCGACGACCGCCCGCAGGTCCGCGTCGGACAGGTCGTCGAGTGAGATCAGGTGCCTGCCGGTGCGCTTCGTCATGGTCGGGCCGTCCTCCGTCCGGGCCGCAGGGCGGCCGTCGCTCACCATCGTTCGACCTCGGCGAAGAAGTCCGGCACGTCCTGGACCCGTCCGTCCTCCCGGCCGATCCGCAGCACCTCGTGGCCGACCGCGAGGTCGAGCGCGCCGAGTCCGAACGGCGAGAAGATCCGCGGCCTGTCCCGGCCGAGCGGCAGCTCGCCGAGGACGAGCTGGGCGATCGTGCCGTCGATGAAGTCGCGGTGCCCGAACTTCTCCACCGCCAGGTGCGGCGAGGTCCCGGCGTTGAGGCAGTGCTCGACGTCGTCGAGGACGTTGTGCGAGGCGGCGACCAGCTCGGGGCCGATGTCGCGCAGCGAGATGTTGAGCACGGTCTGGCCGGGGGCCAGGGCGCCCGGCTCCACGATGTACGGGGCGGCGGCGGTCGTCGCCAGGACCACCACGTCGGCGCCGTCCACGGCCTCGGCCAGGGTGGTGTGCGCGGAGGCCCGGTAGCCGAGCGCCTCGGCGTGGCCGGCGGACTTCCGCGCGTACTCCTCGACCCGGTCGTGGACCGCGACCCGGTCGAAGGACCAGCCGAGCGCGTGGAAGAACTCCAGGATGTTGCGGGAGATGACGCCCGCGCCGACGACCGCGAGCCGGCCCGCGGTGCGCGAGCCGTGCAGCTGCTCGGCGCCGAGCACGGCCGAGGCCGCGGTGCGCGCCGCGCTGATCTGCGCCGCCTCCAGGCACGCGAAGGGGTAGCCGGTCTCCAGGTCGTTGAGCAGCAGGACGGCCGAGGCCCGCGGGATGTTGCGGGCGACGTTGCCGGGGAAGCTGCCGATCCACTTGATGCCGGCCACGCCGTCGGTCGGGCCTGCCGCGCCGTCGCCCGGTCCGTCCTGCGGACCGCCGCTCCCGCGCAGCGCCGCCGGCAGGGCGATGATCCGCGCGTCGGGCTTCTCGGGGAACCGCAGGAAGTAGCTGTTCGGGTTGATCGTCGCGCCGCGGTGGTGCGCCAGATAGGTCTCCCGGACCCGGGCGAAGATCTCGGGTCGGGACGTCTCGATGATGGCGCGGATGCTCTTCCCGCCCATCACCTGGAAGGTGAACATCGGTCAGTTCCTCACCGTCGTCAGCTCGGACAGGTCGTCCGCCGGATCATGGAGGCAGTCCGGGCCGAACTTGTCGGCCACCCAGGAGTCGTCGTAGATGGTGCGCGCGTAGCGCTCGCCGAGGTCCGGCGAGATGGCCACCACGCGGGAGCCCTCCGGAAGCCCGGGCGCCCGCCGCAGCACGGCCCGCACCACCGACCCGGTCGAACCGCCGCCGAACAGCCCGTACCGCCGGGCCAGCCAGCGGCAGGTCCGGACGGTCTCGGCCTCGGAGACCAGGACCACGTCGTCGACGAGCTCCGGGCGGAAGATCTCCGGCCGCCGGCTCGCCCCGATCCCGGGGATGTGGCGCGGCGCCGGCACGCTGTCGAAGTTGACCGAGCCGACCGCGTCCACCGCGATGATCCGGGTGCCCGGCGAGTGCCGGCGGAAGTGCTGGATGCAGCCCATCAGCGTGCCGGAGGTGCCGGTGCCGACGAACAGGTAGTCGATGTCCGGGATCTCGGCGGTGATCGCCGCGGCCGTGCACCGGTCGTGGACGGCCCAGTTCGCCGGGTTCGCGTACTGGTTGAGCCAGACGAGCCCCGGGTCCACCGCCAGCCGTTCGTGGATGTAGGCGATCCGGCCGCCCAGGTAGCCGCCGCCGGCGTCCGGCCGGTTCACCTCGACCACCTCGGACCCGAGGGCCCGGATGATCTCGGTGCTCAGCGCCGGGGTGTTGGGGTCGGTGACGCAGAGGAAGCGGTACCCCTTGGCGGCGGACACCATCGCGAGCGCGATGCCGAGGCTGCCGGAGGAGGACTCGATGAGACTGCACCCGGCGCGGACGACCCCGCGCCGCTCGGCGTCCTCGACCATGCTCAGCGCGGTCTTCAGCTTGATCGACCCGGCGGGATTGAGACCCTCTATCTTCAGATAGAGATCGATATTCTTGGCCGCGCCGCCGAGATGCAGGAAGACATTGTCCTGGATCATCTCGTACGCGTTTTCATAGATCAATGCTCGTCAACCCCCAATCGGATAATTCAAGGCCGGTCCGTGAATTCGCCTGTCGCCCGTTTTCCCGAATCTGCGGGCAGCCCGATCACCACGGGCAGCACGACCAAAGCGTAGGAGTCGCCCCCACGGGGGGACAGGCAACTGCCCGGCAGCTTCCGACAGGCAGGAAAGTTGCCGTTCCGATTCCTTGTCGCATGCCACGGGCCCGTGCCGTACTTGAGCCATGATTCGGAGGAATTCCACGCTCGCGTCCGGCGGTGAGCTGACCCTCGGCCAGGAGGCACTCTGGCTGATACAGAATCTCGAACCGGACTGCGCCGCCTACAACGTCACCGCGGCCCTGAGCCTGGACTTCCCGGTGGACGTCGCGGTGCTGGAGTCGGCCGTCCGCGCGACGGTCTCCGGCCACCGGCTGCTCGACTCGGTGTTCCGCTCCGACGCGGTCGGCCGGATCCGCCGCCACGGGGGAGCGGCCGCGCGGGCGGACACCCTCCTGGAGGTGCACGAACTCGACCTCGGCCCGGAGGAACTGCGGCAGCACGCCCTGGAGCTGACGCGCCGCCCGTTCCGCCTCGACCGGGAGCCGCCGGTCCGCGTCGCCCTGCTGCGCCCCCGCGGCGGCCCGGACGTGCTGATCGCCGTGGCCCACCACATCGTCGCGGACAACGTCTCCCAGTTGCTGATCTGCCGCGAGGTCCTCTCGCGGTACGCGGCGCTCGCGGCGGGTGCCGAACACACCGCCCCGGACGACGGAGCCGTGTTCGAGGAGTTCGCGCGGCAGCAGCGCGCGTACCTGGAGTCCCCGCGGGCGGACCGGGCCCGGCAGTACTGGCAGCGCGAACTCGACGGCGTGGCGCGGCACACCGCGCTGCCCGCCGACCTGCCGAGGCCCGCCGTCTACCGGTCCGAGGGCGCGGAGACCGATCTCGCCCTGCCGCCCGACCTGGTGGCCGGCCTGGGCGAGGCGGTGGCCGCGCGCAACGTGACCACCTTCGCCTTCCTGGTCTCGGTCTTCGAGGTCCTGCTCTACCGGTTCGGCGGGCAGACCGACTTCCTCCTCGGCTACCCGGTGACCCAGCGCAGGGGCGAGGACGGGCGCGAGGCGATCGGCTACTTCGTCAACACCCTGCCGCTCCGGGCGCGGCTCGACCCCGACGACTCCTTCGACGCCGTCCTGCGCGGTACCGCCGCCGGACTGTGGCGGGGCCTGATGCACCGCGACTACCCGTTCGCGCTGCTGCCCCGGATCGTGGACCTGCCGCGCGACCCCGGCCGGCCCGGGCTGGTCCCGGTGCTGTTCGTCCTCAACGAGCCCGCCGAGGCGGACCCCATCGCGGCCGCGCTCGAACCGGGCCGGTACGTGGAGCACGCCGGGCTCCGCGTCGCGGAGTACTACCTGCCGCAGCAGCACGGCCAGTTCGAGCTGACCCTCCAGGTGACCCGGCGGGCCGCGACCGTGCAGGCGAAGCTCAAGTACAACACCTCCCTGTTCACCGAGCACACCGCCAGGCAGCTGGCCGCGGACTACCTGGCCCTGCTGCGCTCGGCCGTCGCAGGCACCCTTCCCGCCGCCCTGCGCGATCTGCGCGGGCTGCCGGAGGACCGGCGGCGGCCACCGATCCCCGGAAGCGAGAGTGGAACGATGAAGAGCACGAGCAGCGGCACCGCACGTGCCGAGCGCATCGCGCGGATCCGTGACGTCGCGGTCGCGGTGTTCTCCGTGGCGCCCGAGGCGGTCGAGGCGGCCGACTCCTTCGAGGCCGACCTGGGAGTCGACTCCCTGCTCGCCGTCGAGTACACCGTCGAGCTGGAGAAGGCCTTCGACGTCGCCCTCCACGTGAACGAGATCCCCGAGCTGATGGCCGGCCTGGACCGCGCCTACGAGGTGATCGCCGGAAAGGCCGGCTGGTAGGCGCCTCGGCGCCCCACGACCCTGCACGTCACCGCACGTCACCGCACCACCGGGCACGACCCCGCCGCACGGCGCACCCCGCGCACCGCGCGCACCCGGTGCACCCCGCGCATTCCGCGCACCCCGCGCATTCCCAAAGGAGCGTGACTCTCACGATGGCAACCACGACCGCCGGGCACGGGCTCGGCGCACCCGGCACCGAGGGCCCCGACGGCGGCGCGCCGGACCGGCTGGAGCAGCTGACCGCGGCCGGCTGGGTGCTGCCCACCGGGGTACCCGGACTGCTGGGCTTCACCGCGAAGTTCGAGTCGGTACTGACCCGGCTCCAGACGGAGCTGACCGCGGTCGACCCCTCGGCCTCGTCGGGCCCGGCCTGGTACCCGCCGGTCGTCCCCCGCGCGAACATCGACCGCGCCGAGTACGCCGAGTCCTTCCCGCAACTGCTCGGCACCGTGCACGCCCTGCGGGTCGGCGGGGCGTCCGAGGAGGGCCGGGCCGCCGACCGGGCGCCCGGATCGCGGGCGGAGACGGACGTCGTGCTGGCGCCGGCCGTCTGCTACAGCGTCTATCCGCAGATCGCGGACGGCACCATCGAGGAGGCCCGCTTCTTCGACGCGGTCGGCCACTGCTACCGCCACGAGGCGACCAGCGAGTACGGCCGCTTCCGGGCCTTCCGGATGCGCGAGTTCGTCGTGGTCGCCGGCCAGGACGAGGCGTGGGAGTGGCGGGACGCCTGGATCGCCCGCTGCGAGGCGCTGTTCGCCCGGCTCGGCCTGAAGGTCGCCGTCGAGGTCGCCAGCGACCCGTTCTTCGGCCCCGGAGACCGGTTCATGCGCTCCAGCCAGCTCCAGCAGAACCTCAAGTACGAGTTCCACGCGCCGGTCCGCGACGGTGACCCGGGCACCGCGATCGCCTCCGCCAACTGCCACAAGGAGCACCTGGGCGAGCGGTTCGCGATCGACTTCGCGGGGGAGGGGCCGGCGCACAGCTCCTGCATGGCCTTCGGCCTCGAACGGACCCTCTCCGCGCTGATCCACGCGCACGGCGACAACCTCGACGACTGGCCCGACTTCGGCTGAGCCGGCACCGGAAGGGCCCGGTGGTCGGGCGGCGTACCGCCGGACCACCGGGCCCCGGTGCAGGTCGCGGGCCTCGTGGAACCGGGCCCCGGAGGAACCGGCGGGCCCGGGGGGAGCTCAGGCCCGGCCGCCGCGCTGCAGGACCTCGGCGACGAACGGGGCCAGCCGGTAGTGGTAGTGGTGGGCCGGCTCGGGCAGCAGCAGCGAGGTGTCCAGCAGGTCCGAGACCAGGGTGAGCGGGTTCGGTGACGTGCCCCGGCCCAGCCGGTCGTACTCGGCGGTGACCTCGTCGAGGACGAACCGCCGTGCGGGCAGGGCGGCGATCCGCTCCAGCAGGACCCGGTGGTCGTCGCTGAGCAGGTCGATGCTCCACCGGATGGAGTCGGTCACCGACCGCTGGTGGCGCAGCAGCGCGTGGTCGTTGGACCAGAGCATCTCCGGCGTGGGCCCGTACGAGAGCATCAGGCGGATCGGGACGGCGCGCAGGCACTCGGCGGCGAACTCGATGTAGCGCGGCAGGCCGCCGAGCCGCCGGCACAGCTCGGCGATGAGCGGCAGGTCCTTCTCCAGCTCGGCGGCGGCCCGGGACTCCGTGCCGACGTGCCGCAGGAACAGCTCGACGGCCGGCGCCGCGGAGAGCGGCTCGCCGGGCGCCTGCTCCAGCGGCAGCGGCTGGATGTCCCGGTTGGCGCCCAGCCGTTCGGTGAGCCGGCGGCGCGTCGTGATGAGGATGTGCACGCCGGGGCGGGTGGCCTGGAGCTCCCGGGTGGCGGCGCGACCGGCTGGCCGCCGCCTTCCTCCAGGCGCACGTCTCGGGCAGCCAGGAGCGGGACTGCGAGGCGTACGCCAACCGGCTCGGCGCCTACGC
>NZ_JBEXNT010000078.1:0-34383 GCF_040611255.1 Kitasatospora sp. NPDC002965
CCGCTGCCCCTCACCACGGTGAGGGGCAGCGGTCGTTCCCGGGGGCCGGGAGGGCGGGGGCCCGGGCCCTGCGTCCTGTCCGTGGAGCGGTGTCAGGAGGCGGTGACCGCGAGCTCGCCGAGCGTCGGCGAGCCGACGGCGGCGCTCACGCTCTCCCACTCCGACCAGGCACCTCGGTCGTAGTCGCCGGTGGCGCTGTACAGGAAGCCGCCGACGACGGTGTAGAGGTGCAGCCGGTTGCCGATGGCCACGGCCGAGACCCGCTCGACGGAGCCGCGGTCGCCGGTGGCGGCGGTGACGTCGCCCCAGCCGGACCAGCGGCCGGCGGCGTAGTCACCGCTGGCCTGGTGGAGCCGGCCGCCGGCCGTGGCCACGACGTGCAGGGTGCTGCCGATGGACGCGGCCGACAGCTGGGTGACGGGCCCGCCGGAGGGCAGGCCGAGTGCCGAGGTCACGTCGCCGGAGCTCCAGGCGCCGCGGTCGTAGTTGCCCTCGGCGTCGTAGACCCGGCCGTCGGTGCCGAGGGCCACGACGTGCAGGGAGTTGCCGTTGCGGGCGGCGGTGATCCGCGCGGCACCGTGCAGCCCGGAGGCCGAGGTGACGTCGCCCCAGCCGGACCAGGTGCCGGAGTTCCAGTCGCCGGTGGCCTGGTAGACCCTGCCGCCGACGAGGGCGAGGACGTGCAGCTTGCGGCCCATGGCGGTGACGGCGACCTGCTGGGGAGCGCCGGGCAGCGGACCGGCGGCGTAGCCCGCGGTCACCTCGCCCCAGCGGCTCCAACTGCCGTCCGACATGGACCGGTCGGTGATGTGGATCCGGCCGGAGGCCGCGACCACGTTGTGGACCACGCCGTCGTCGGTGGTGCCGACCGCGGTCGAGGTGACGGCGTTCTCGGGGAACGGCCGCCCGTCGGCGGGGACGGAGGTGAACGGCGCCCAGACGCCGTAACCGTAGTGCGCGCCGCTGTTCAGCAGCGAGGAGTAGCCGGTGGCCAGCACCTGCACCCGCTCACCGGGCTTGAGCACGGCGAGCGAGGGGGTCTCGGTGACCTGGAGCTCCCTGCTGACGGCCCGCTGCCGGGCCTCGTCGCGCGCCGTGAAGGTCACGGTGTACTTGCCCGCCGCCGCGTAGCTGTGCGTGACGCGGTCGGTGTCCGAGTGCACCACGGCGGTGTTGCCGTCGCCGAAGTCGATCGTGCCGTCGACCAGGGCGTAGGGCGACATCCCGCTGAGCTCGAACTCGTAGGTGTACGGCCAGCCCGCGTTCTTGGCGTTGAAGCTGGCGAGCAGCGGGAAGTCCGGGTTCGCCTGGATCGTCGAGATGGCCGCCGCTGCCCGGCCGCCCGCGGCGTCGACGGCCGTGGCGGTCACCGGGTGGAAGCCGGTCGAGGTGTAGGTGTGCCGCACGGTGGCGTCCGTCGTGCGGACCGGCTCGCTGCCGTCCCCGAAGTCGACGAGGTAGGCACCCGGGCCGAGGTTCCAGGAGTTGTCGAAGCCGAGCTGGGCGACGACGGTGAAGGGCACCGGTCCCTTCGGGGTGGTGACGCCCTCGCCGGTGATCTCCAGACGGGTCTCGCCGACCATGCCGCCGAGCTCGTGGGCGCCGCGGTCGCGGGTGCCGGTCCCGGTGTTGGCGACGTCGGGGTGGTCGAGGGCGGGCTGGCCGAACAGGTCGGTGCCGACGCCGGGGGCGGTCGGGTCGGCGGAGTCGATCGCGCCGGCGGCGGCCGAGGTCAGCCGGTTGAACGGGCGGTCCGGGGTCATCGCGGAGTACTCGATGTCGAGGTCCAGGTCGTGCGTGCCCTGCCCGGTGGCGGCGGCGAACGCGGCCGGGGACGCGTAGCGGGTGCCGGCCCACTTGTAGGGCTGCGAGCCGGACTTCGCGTGGACGACGTTGTAGTCGACGCTCGCGGTCGGGGCGGCCGCGGCCGAGACGGTGATCTGGGCCTGGTCGTCGCCGAAGGGCGAGCAGGACGGACGGTCGGCCTGGCCGCTCTTCGCGTTCCCGTCGACCGCGATGTTGTTCTTCACCACGGCCCGCGGCGAGTCGCCGTCCAGTAGGACGCTGCCGAAGCAGGTGAGCGCGAAGGTGTTGTTGGTGACGGCCAGGTCGGCCACGCCGGTGGCGGTGACGCCGGTGGTGCTGGTCCGGCTGAAGTCGTTGCCGGTCACCAGGACGTGGTGGGCGGCGCCGTCGACGACGAGGCCGTATCCGTGGTTGAAGGAGTTCCGGCTGACCGTGACGTGGTCGCTGCCCTCGCCGATGTGGAGGGACTGCTGGTAGCCCGAGCGGTCGTACCAGTTCTGGTCGATGACCACCCGTGTCGAGCCGAGGACCTGCACGCCGCGCGGGGCGAACGTCCGGAAGCCCCGGATCGTGACGTCGTGCACGCCGGTCAGGACGAAGGAGCTGCGGTCCGCCGGTCCACGGACGGCCGGTGCGTTGTGGAAGGGCGCGGTGTCGACGGGACCGCCGAGGAAGGTGATCGGCTGCTCCGGGGTGCCGGAGCGGGTGATCCGGACCTCCTCCGGGTAGTCGCCCGGCCAGACCCGGACGGTCTGCCCGGGCTCGACGACGGCGGCCGCGGCGGAGACGGTGCAGAACGGCCGCGCGACGGTGCCGGTGCCGGCGCCCTGGTCCGCGCAGTCTCTGGAGAGCTCGTTGACGTGGAGTGTGGTCGCGGTGGCGGCCGGGGCCGCGGTGGCCGGTCCCGGCAGTCCGAGTGCGGCGCTGGCCGTGGCGACAGTCAGTCCGAGGACGTGACGCAGACGCACGTGGTGCCTCCCCCTTCAGGATGTGACGGTGCGTTCACCGACGGGCCTGCACGCGTAGGTCCTGGGCGCGCTTCGGGCAGGGTCGGTGAAGATCGGCCCGAGTATGGCAGGGCTGATGCTCTGTGGGCGACCGTAAATCTGATCGTCGTACGGTCGTGATCTTGCTGGCCCGAATCGTTCACTTTCCCCCCGGAAAGCCCGTGAGCCCCCGGCCGAGGGTGCTCGGCCGGGGGCTCACGGGTGGTGCCTGTGTGCCGTCAGGCGGCGGCGACCGAGAGGCCGGTGAGGCCGGGGGCCCCGACGGCGGTGGTGACGTTGCCCCAGCCGGACCAGGCGCTGCGGTCGTAGTCGCCGGTGGCGTTGTACATCCAGCGCCGGGAGAGGGCGTACAGGTGGAGCTTGTTGCCGATGGCGACGGCGGAGACGTCGTCGATCGGGCCGAGCGGCCCGGTGGCGGTGGTCAGGTCGTGCCAGCCCGCCCAGTAGCCGGCGGCGTAGTCGCCGGTGGCCTGGTACAGGCGCTCGTCGGTCACGGCGATGACGTGCAGCTTGCTGCCGATCGCGGCGGCGGAGAGCTCGCTGATCGCTATGGCGGAGGGCAGGCCGATCACGGAGGTGGGCTCGCCGGAGCTCCAGGTGCCGCGGTCGTAGTTGCCGTCCGCGACGTAGACCCCGTCGTCGAGACCGAGGCTCACGACGTGCAGGGAGTTCCCGGTGACGGCGGCCGTGACCCGGGTGGAGAGGGGCAGGTCGGCGGCCGAGCTGACGTTGCCCCAGCCGGACCAGCTGCCGGCGCCCCAGTCGCCGGTGGCCTGGTAGACGTCACCGTCGACGAGGGCGAGGACGTGCAGCTTGCGGCCCATGACGGCGGTGGCGACCTGCTGGGGGGCGCCGGGCAGCGGCCCGGCGACGGCGGGCGAGGTGATCTCGCCCCACGAGGACCAGCGGCCGTCCGACATGCGCCGGTCGGCGATGAAGACCCGGTTGCCCGCGGCGGCCACGTTGTGGACCACGCTGTCGGTGGTGGTGCCGATCGCGGTCGAGGTGACGGTGCTCTCGGCGAAGGGCCGGTTGGTGGCGGCCAGCGTGGAGAACGTGGCCCAGACCCCGTAGCCGTAGTGGGCGCCGCTGTTCAGCAGGGAGGTCTCGTTGGTGCCCAGCACCTGTACCCGCTCACCGGGCTGGAGCACGGCGGTCCTGGGATCGACGCCGGTCCGGAGCTGGGCGGGCACCCCGGCGAGGGCGGTCCGCGCCTGTGCCTGGACGCGCTGCTCGGTGTGGAAGGTGGTCACGGCGGCCGCCGGTCCGGCGACGGCCGGGACGGACAGGCCGAGTACGGCGGTGGCCGCGACGACGGTCAGCCCGAAGGCGTGACGCAGGCGCATGGGGAATGTCTCCTCTGGGTGAAGTCGCGCCGAGTATCGCAGGCGCCGGTCGGACGTGAGCGATCGGGTTGCCCGGTCCGGACCGGGCCCCCGGCGGTCCGGCCCGTGCCCGTCGGGGCCGGACCGCCGGTGTTGCGCGGGCAACTCGCTCCGGCCGTAAGGCTGTTACCGGTCGGTCGGGGTGGTGGCGGGTGTCCGCCCGGGGTGAGGTGTGCGGGAGGACGGGCGCCTCGTGGGCGGGGCGCCGCGGCCGCCCGTGACGTCGGGCGGTCGGTCCTCCCGCGCGCCTGCCGCCCGGCAGGGCGGAGTGTTCGGAGGCGGAGATGGCGGAGATGGCGGCGATGGCGAGGACGACGAGGACGGGGAGGTTCGGGAGGGCGGTGGCCTCGGCGGCGGTGGTCGTCGGGTTGGCGCTGGCCGGAACGGTGGGTACGGCCACGTCGGCCCAGGCCTTCAACGCGGCGTGGGAGCGCTGCTCCACGGAGGGGCCGCACACCGATCCCAAGCTCGGCGGCCCGTACCTGTGCGGCGGCAGGTGGGGCTCCCCCTGGTACGTCCACTTCCCGGACAAGGTGGAGCAGGTCTTCGCGGTCGGCACCGACTTCGCGGTGTGGAGTACGTGGACCGGTCCGGGCACGCGACAGTGGGGCCCGTGGGTCTCGATGGGCGGGCGGGTGACCGGTGGGGTGTCCGTCGCCTCCGAGGATGGGTACGTGCTGCAGCTGGTCACGACCGGCACGGACGGCAAGCTCTGGTACAACACCCGCGGGAGGAACGGCGTCTGGACCGGTTGGTTCCGGTAGTCGCGCCGGCGTCGCCCGGGCCTGTGGCTCGGGCGACGCGGGTGCCTTCGCAGGAGGTCAGGCGACGCAGCCGGGGACGGCGGGGGCGCTGCCGACACAGTTGTCGGGGACGTTGCCGCTGACGGGCGAGGTGGTGAGGGTCATCGCCCCGTTCCGTCGGTAGACACCTGCCGCGTCGGTGGCGCTGTTGGCGCTGACCGGGGTGCTGGTGAGGGTGGTCGAGGTCGCGTCGACCGCGGCGATCCCCCCTCCCTGGGCCCCGGAGCTGTTGCCGTTGACGGCGCTGCCGGTGGTGGTCAGCGAGCCGCGCAGGCCGTTGTAGACACCGCCGCCCCGGCCGGTGGCCCTGTTGCCGGACACGGTGCTGTCGGTGAAGGTCGCGGCCGGGCCCTTGGCGGGGGCCGCGATGTCGGCGTTGGCGAGGGCGCCGCCCCGGCCTGCGGCGGTGTTGCCGGTGAGCGCGCTGGCGGTGAGGGTCACGGCTCCGTGGTTGAGGATGCCACCGCCGTCCGTGGCGGCGCGGCCGTTGCGCAGGGTGACCTTGCCCTTGAGGGTCAGACTGCCGCCGGCGGAGACCTTGGCGATGCGGAAGGCCGGTGTGCCCGGCGTCGACGAGCGGGTGATCGTGTCCGTGTCACCGGTCAGGGTGATGGCGGTGGTGATCACCGGGAGGGCGTTCGGGCCGTCGCCGTCACTGCTGTGGGGTGAGGTGATCGTGTACGTGCAGTTGGCGGCGAGGACGACATCGCCGCCGCCGGCCGTGTTGGCGGCGTTCACGGCGGCCACCAGCGCCCCCTCGTCGCAGGCCACGACGGCCTGTGCGGTGGACGGGGCGAGGGCGGCCGCGGTCGCGGTCAGGACGATCGCCCCCAGGACGGCCGGAACGGTCCGGACCGTGCGCATCTCAGGCCGCCGCACACGAGGTGACGGCGGCCTGGGCGGCGGTGACGGAGGTGGCGGCCGCGGCGGCACTCGCGTCGGCGGAGGTCTCGGCCGCGGCGGCGGCCGCGGTCGCCGTCCCGGCGGCCTCACCCAGGACCGTCGCGGGTTCCCCCGCGGCGATGGCGGCGGCCAGGGCCTTGGCGGCGGCGGCGGAGGTGGCCGCGTCGCTCTTGGCCGCGTCGGCCGCCGCCGCGGCGTTGGTGGCCGCCGTGGCGGCCGCGGTGGTGGAGGCCGCGCAGGCCACCGGATCGGCCGCCGCGTGGACGGCCGGAGCCGGGGCGGGGCTGAGGGCTTCGGTGGGCGACACGAAGGCCGTGCCGGCCGCGAGGGCACAGGCCGTGAGGGTCGTGGCGGCGAGAGGGCGGAGCTTCATGGAGATCCCCTGTTCGGGTGTCGGGAGGGAGGCGGGCGCGGAGGGTCCGGCGCAGGTGGACGGCCACGGATTCCCGGGAACGGGTCCGGGGCTGCTCGTACCTGGAGCGAAGCACGCGAAGGGGCTTCTGTCCGTGCGGTGTTCGGCCGGCCCCGGGTCCGGCGGTGCTTCCGTGCCGGGCGAGGCATCGGGTCCCGGCCCTGGCCAGGACCGGTGGCGCCCCCGTTCGGTTGTCCTCCGCTCGGCCGATCCGCTCGGCCTCGGACGAGTAGCCGAGGAGGTCCGCCGCCGGAATGAGGGCGGGCCCGCCCCGCTCGCCCTGCCCCGTCCCGGCCGGAGACCCCTTGACTGATCCTTTTGCGTGACTCATTCTGACTAAAAATCCAGTCAGGATGCCGTGCGCGGCACCCGCGGACCACCAGCCCACCCTCTCCCCGAAGGCGACCCGCCCGTGACCTCGTACGACCTCCTCACCTCCTACGGCTCCCCGCTGGGCTCACCCGCGCGCACCGTGCCCGGCGCACGCGAACCGCTGCGTGTCGGCCTCGTCCAGATGCGCTGGTACCCCGACCAGGACGAGCACGACGCCCGGCTGCGCGAGGGCGTGGCCCTGGCCGCCGGACAGGGCGCGCGAGTGGTGTGCCTGCCCGAACTGACCCGCAGCCCGTACTTCTGCAACACCGACGACCCGATGGCCGACGGCGCGGACCGCTACCTGGAGGACGTCGGGACCGGCCCCACCGCCCGCCTCGCCGCCGAACTGGCCACCGGCCTCGGCATCACCGTCCACGCCTCCCTCTACGAGCGCGCCGGGGACGGCGGCCTGGGCTACAACACCGCGATCTGCGTGGATCCCGCCGGCAGGATCATCGCCCGCACCCGCAAGAACCACATCCCCGCGTTCCCCGGCTACCGCGAGGACCTGTGCTTCCGCCCCGGCGACAGCGGGTTCCCGGTCGTCGCCCACGAGGGCGCCCGCTTCGGGTTCCCCACCTGCTGGGACGAGTGGTTCCCCGAACTCGCCCGCGCCTACGCGCTCCGGGGCGCCGAGATCCTCGTCCACCCCACCGCGATCGGCTCCGAGGTGGACCTGCCGGACTTCGACACCCGGCCCCTGTGGGAGCACGCCATCAGCGCGAACGGCCTCGCCAACGCCCTCTTCATGATCGTGCCCAACCGGATCGGCACCGAAGGCCGATCCACGTTCTACGGCTCCTCCTTCATCTCCGACCCCTACGGCCGCGTCGTGCTGCGCGCCCCGCGGGACCGGCCCGCCGTCCTCGTCGCCGACCTCGACCTCGACCAGCGCCGGGACTGGCTGGAGTTCGGCCTCCTGCGGACCCGTCGCCCCGAGCTGTACGGCCCGCTCACCGAGCAACTCGCCACCCCGGCGGTCTAGGGCCCGGCCGGGAGTCCGGCCCCCTGCGGTCACGGTCGCGTCGCAGGGGGCCGGCGCCGTACGCAACCCCGGGTTCGGGAGTATCGGACTGGCCGTCAATTTTGGCGGTTCTTACGGGACTTGGGTCGTGCGGGGGCGATCGGTCCGGCGGGGTGCGGCGTTTGCAAAACCTTTGCCCGATCCGGTTGACAGGTCTAGACCTACCCCTGTTGAGTCGTCGCGCCCCGCACGTGACGGCCTCCGGGCCCGGTCCGTCCCGCGACGGACCGTTCGGGGCAGTGGTCTCCCTGCCGCCGTCCTCCGTTCCCACGATCGTGCGGCCCCCACCGCACAAGGGGTGATCTCGTCATGCGTCACAGATCCACGACCCGGCTGACCCTCGGCGCAACCGCCGCGGCCCTGCTCGGCCTCCTCGTCCCGCTGGCGCCCGCCGCGATGGCGGCCGACCCCGATTCGGCGGCCGTCTCCCGGGACTCGGGCGACCAGGACCGGTCCGGCGGGTTCAAGTACAAGCGGGTCGGCTACTTCATCCAGTGGGGCGTCTACGCCCGCAACTTCCACGTCAAGGACCTGGAGACGAGCGGCACCGCCGACAAGCTCACCCACATCAACTACGCCTTCGGCAACGTCGGTTCGGCGGGCACCTGCCAGATGGGCGGCCCCGGCTCCGACACCTGGGCCGACTACGTCCGCCCGGTCGGCGCGGCCGAGTCGGTGGACGGCGTGGCCGACGCCGACGGCCAGGCGCTGGCCGGCAACTTCAACCAGCTCCGCAAGCTCAAGGCCGAGCACCCGGACCTCAAGCTGATGATCTCGCTGGGCGGCTGGAGCGGCTCGGCCTACTTCTCGGACGCGGCGCGCACCGCCGCCGGGCGCAAGGCACTGGTCGCCTCCTGCATCGACCTCTACCTCAAGGGCAACCTGCCGGCCGACGGTGCCCGGGGTGGCGCGGGCGCCGCCGCGGGGCTCTTCGACGGCATCGACCTCGACTGGGAGTGGCCCGGCTCCGAGGGCGCCCCCGGCAACGGCATCCGCCCCGAGGACAAGAAGAACTTCACCGCCCTCGTCCACGAGTTCCGCACCCAGATCGACGCGTACGGGAAGTCGTTGTCCCGCCGCAAGCACTTCGAACTGAGTGCCTACGTGCCCACCGCCCCCGCCAAGATCGACGCGGGCTTCGAGGTCTCCAAGATCATCCGGGACTTCGACTTCGTGAACCTCCAGGGCTACGACTTCCACGTCTCCGGCGAGAAGACCACCGCCCAGCAGTCCGCGCTCTACGCCCGGAACGACTTCAGCGTCGACCAGACCGTCAACGCCTGGCTGCGGCGGGGCGCCCCCGCACGCAAGCTGGTGACCGGCCTGCCGTTCTACGGCCAGGGCTGGACCGGGGTCACGGGAGGGGGCGACGGTCTCGGGCAGCCCGCCGCCGGTCCCGCCCCGGCGACCTGGACGGCCGGTACCGAGGACTACAAGCTCCTGAAGAAGCTCGCCGACTCGGGGACGTACAAGCTGTACCGGGGCCAGAAGAACGGCCACGCCTGGCTCTTCGACGGCACCACCCTGTGGACGTACGACGACCCGACCGTGCTGCGCGCCAAGGCCGCGTACGTGCGCAACGAGGGTCTCGGCGGCGCCATGATCTGGTCGCTCGACGGGGACACCCCGAACGGTGAGCTGATCACGGCGATCGACCAGGGCCTGAGCCGCCGGCACTGACGCGCACCGCACGTTCCGCACACCGCACGTTCCGCAGGTCCGGTCCGACTCGCGTCGGGCCGGACCTGCGGCTTCGGCGGGGAGGATCAGACGCGGAACGTCGCGACGTAGCGCCGGGGTTCGCGCCGCAGGTCGGCCTCCCAGCGGTCCGCGCACTGTTCGGCGAACGTCTTCCGGGTGTGCAGCACCTCGTCCAGGGGATCGAGGTAGGCGAGGACCTTCGGCGGTTCCAGCCCTGCCTCGACCCGGGCCCGCAGCCCGGCCCGGGCGAGCCGGACCAGTTCCGCCGCGAGGTCGTGGACGCGGTCGCCGCCGAGGTCCGTCCGCAGGCCCTCGGACGGCAGCGCGGCCATCGCCGCCCGGTGGTCCGCCGCGCTGTAGGGGCGCAGCAGGTTCCAGGCCGCCGCCCGCGACGGCGGGTGGTAGCTGAGCCCCACCCACAGCGCGGGGACGGCCGCGAGGTGCGGGTACGGCGGGCCGTCCCCGGCCCGGAGCTCCAGGGTCCGGCGGACCCTGACCGCCGTCCAGATCTGCGACAGGTGGGAGACCCAGTCGTCGAACCCCGGAAGGGTGCCGTCGTCGAAGCCCTGCCGCAGGATCGCGCCGAACGGCCGGTCGGGCGCCGGCCGGTAGCCCCCGTCCGCGCCCCGGTGGTAGATCATCGGGAGCCCGAGAGCCCAGTCGACGACGTCGTCGGCGCCCACGTCGTCCCGCAGGGCGGCCGGCATGACACCGCAGCGGCCCGGGTCCATCCGCAGCCAGTCCTGCGAGCGGTGTGACAGCAGACCGTTGGAACGGCCCTCGTGCAGGGGCGAGTTGACGAACAGCGCGGTGACCGTCGAGGACGCCGCCATCTGCATCCGCAGCTTCTCGGTGAAGTCCCGCTCCGAGAGGTAGTCCAGGTGCACCTGGGCGGACAGCGAGAGCGCCATGACGTTCGGCGCCCCGCGCCCGGCCGCGCCGATCCGGGTGAAGTAGTCCCGCATGACGGCGCCGCGGACCATCGGCACCCACGTCATCGCGTCCACCCGGTCGAAGGGGAGCCGCGCGCCCGGCAGCAGGGCCAGACCGAACCGTCCGACCAGCTCGGACAGCCGCTCCAACGCCTCGCGCGTGCCGTCCACGGCCGCGGCCAGGCCGGCCACCGGGACGGACGAGTACTCCAGCTGCCCGCCGTGCTCCAGCGTGACGAGGTCACCGCCCGGCAGGTCGACGCCGGTCAGCCGCCCGGCGTCCGTCCGGCGTTCGCCGCCCCACTCGGCGAGCACGGTCTCCAGGACCTCCTCGATCCCTCCCGCGCCCTCGTAGGGGGCGGCGAGGCCGGTCTCGGGGTCGACCACGCCGTTCTCGATCTCCAGCCCGACCAGTTCGGTGCCGCCCGCCGCCGGGACGAAGATCGACCTGAGGTCCTCGCGCCGCAGCCGTCCGGGCCCGGTCCCGCCGGTCCCGCCGACGCCGCCGGCCACGCGCCCGCCGGTCACGGTCGGCTCCCCACCGTGGCGGTGCCGTACCGCTTCCCCTGGTCGAGCACCCGGAGCACCACGTCGAGGGCCGACTGCGCGGCGCCCTGCATCCACGCGTGCGAGGCGGACAGGTGCTCGCCCGCGAAGTAGATCCGCGGGTCGTCGGCCGGGTGCGGGGTGCCCAGTCCGCGCAGGTAGCGGATGTGCTCGCCGGGTGCGAGGTGGGCGAACGCGCCGCCGCCCAGGCCGATCTGGTCGTCCCAGTTCCAGTGCACGATGTCGTCGACGTCGTGGCGGATGAGGGGGTGCAGCCGCTCCAGGCACTTGAGCACCAGCAGGTCGCGGTCGGGCTGCGGGAGGGTCGTGAAGCGGCGGGCGTTGGCGCCCCAGAGGTAGGCGCCGGTGAGCACCGCGGACTCGTGGGACCGGTCGGGGTCGAGGGCGACCAGGTACGGGCCTCCGGCCGGGCCGTCGCCGTTCGGGCTGCCGGAGCCGCTGTAGGACCCGCTGCCGGAGCCACTGACGGAGCCACTGACGACGGAGCCGCCGACGTCGGGCCCGTGGCCGCGGTGGCCGCGGTGGCCGTTACCGCCGGATCCGTTCCCGCCGGACGCGCTCCCCCCGGGGCCGGTCCCGTCCACGAGCGTGCGGGCGTTGTCCGACGGGTACCAGCACTGCTGGATCGGCATGTCCGTGAAGCTGCCGCCGCCGAAGATCCCGTCCGCCAGCTCCCAGCTGCGCCGTCGGGTGTGCACCAGGACCTTGGTGCTGCTGGCGTAGCTGATGCCGCGGATGGCGTGCTGCTGGTGGTGCGGCAGGTCGGGCCGGAAGACGATCTGGTCCAGGGCGGGCACCGGGACGCAGCAGACCACGAAGTCGAACCGGTCGGAGACCGGGCTGCCCAGCCGCAGTCCCCGCACCCGCACGCCCGATCCGGTCAGCGAGAGCTCGTCGATCCGGGTGGACAGGCACAGGGTCCCCGGCCGCAGCGCCCGGACGAAGGACTGCACCAGGGTGTCCATCCCGCCGACGAGTTCCACCTGCCCGAGGTGGAACAGGCCGAAGTAGTCGACGAGGACCTCCAGCAGGCACGACTGCTCGTAGTGCGCCAGGCCGCTGGCGTGGCCCAGCAGGTGCCAGGCCTCCGGCGACAGCCGCTCGTGGACGTACTGCCAGAGCGACACGGTGGTGAGCCGGTCGAGGGCGGGATCGTCCCACCGGCCGGCCAGCAGGCGCCGCTGCTGGTCAGCGGTCAGCGAGCTCCACACCGCCCTCAGCAGCCTGTCCAGGACGTCGAGCGGGGCGCCGAGCTCCTCGGCGCGCAGCGCGTAGACGGAGTTCAGCGACCGCCCGTCCCGGATGCGGACGCGGTGGCCGCGCAGGTGGTAGTAGGCGGCGGGGTTGAAGTTGACGAACGGGCGGGTCCGCAGCCCGAACGCCGCGATGTAGTGCTGGATGCAGTGGTGGTTCGCGGGGACGCGCATCGCGCCGAGGTCGGCGTACGTGCCGTCCCAGAAGCGGTGGGTGCGCACGCGGCCCCCCGGGCGGTTCAGCCGCTCGTACAGGACGATGTCGTAGCCCCGGCGCTGGAGCTCGTAGCCGGCGACCAGGCCGGCGATGCCGGCGCCGATCACCGCGCCGCGGCCGGTGGCTCCGGCCGTCGGCGTCAGCAGGCTCTTGGGGAAGGCGAAGCTTTCGTCGAACATCAGCACCTCGCTGGGTCGTCGCCCCAGCATGAGGCGGTGCATCGCACACGAGCCACCCGGGAGCGCCCATCCGGACGCGACCGGGCGCGCGGACGGGGCCGGACGCGCGGACGCGGGCCCGCCCGGGAGGGGCGGGCCCGCGTCCGGGGCGGCCGATCAGGTGTTGATGCAGGTGTTGCCGAAGGCCGGGTTCAGGGCCCCGATGATGCTGATCGAGTTGCCGCAGACGTTGATCGGGACGTGGACGGGGATCTGGATCTGGTTGCCGGAGAGGACGCCGGGGGAGCCGACGGCCACACCCTCGGCGACGGAGTCGGCGGCGGCGGTACCGCCGCCGGCGAGGACCGCAGCGGCGGCGAGGGCGCAGGCGGCGAGGGTGGTGCGAGTACGCATGTCTCTCCTTAACGGGTGAGTTGGCACATCAGAGCACCAATCACACCGGGCGAGGGTGGCGACTGACCCGCATTGGTCGGATCGGGGGCGTGTCCGTGGCACGGCCGGGAGGGCCGCTGAGGGGATGCCCGCTCAGGGGAGGTCCTGCTCCGCCCAGATCGTCTTTCCCTGCCGGGTGTAGCGGCTGCCCCAGCGGTTGGTGAGCTGGGCGACCAGGTAGAGGCCGCGTCCGCCCTCGTCGGTGAGGCGGGCCCGGCGCATCCGGGGCTGGGTGGCGCTGGGGTCGGAGACCTCGCAGGTGAGGCGTTCGGCGCGGATCAGCCGGACGCCGACCGGGCCGCCGGCGTAGCGGATCGCGTTGGTGACCAGCTCGCTCAGCACCAGTTCGGTGGTGAACACCAGGTCCTCCAGGCCCCAGGCGCGGAGCTGTCCGGTGGCGGCCTCCCGGACCCGGGCGACGCCGGCCGGGTCGGTGTCGAGGGTCCAGCCCGCCGTGGCTTCGGCCGGTACCGCCCGGGTCCGGGCGAGCAGCAGCGTGACGTCGTCGGTGAGGCGGTGCGCGGGCAGACCGGCGACGACCTCGCGGCCGAGGTCGCGCAACGACGGGGTGCCGGCGTCGCCGGCGGCGGGGCCGGGCCCGGCCACGGCGGCGAGCCGGCGGCCCAGTTCGGCCATCCCCTCGTCGAGGTCGTCGCCGTACCCCTGGATCAGCCCGTCGGTGTAGAGCGCGAGCAGGCTGCCGGGGACGAGTTCGACCTCCGTCACCTCGAACGGCAGGCCGGTGACGCCGAGCGGCGGACCCGGCCGGACGGGCACGTAGGTGACGGCGCCGTCCGGGGCGACGACGGCGGGGGGCGGATGCCCGGCGGAGGCCATCGCGCAGCGCCGCGACACCGGGTCGTACACCGCGTACACGCAGGTGGCGCCGAAGGGGACGGCCTGCTGGTGGTCGTCCGGGTCGGCCTCCTCGTCCGGCCGTTCGGCCTCGACCATCAGCTGGGCGACCAGGTCGTCCAGATGGACCAGCAGCTCGTCCGGTTCCAGGTCGAGGTCGGCGAGCGTCCGGACGGCGGTGCGCAGCCGCCCCATGGTGGCGCTCGCGGCGAGCCCGTGGCCGACGACGTCCCCGGCGACCAGGGCGACCCGGGCGGAGGAGAGCGGGATCACGTCGAACCAGTCGCCGCCGATGCCGCTCGCGGTGTCGGTCGGCAGGTAGACGCTGGCGGTGGAGACGGCGGCGGTCTCGGCCTGCGAGGGGGGCAGCAGGCTGCGCTGGAGGCCGACGGCGGCGCGGTGCTCGCGGGTGTAGCGGCGGGCGTTGTCCAGGGCGAGGGCGGCCCGGTCGGCGATCTCGCGCAGCAGTTCGCGGTCGGCGGGCAGGTAGGGCGGCCGGTTCGGGGCGCGTCGGACGGTCACCCGGCCGAGGAGGCTGCCGCCGGCGCGCATCGGGGCGGTCATCTCGGTCGAGGCACCCGCCGGGGTGTCGGCCCCGGCTGCGGCTCCGCCCGCCCCGGCGTCGGGGGCCTCGACGCCGGGCGTGCCCATGACGCCGGCGCCTTCGGCCGGGGCAGCGGGATCGGCGGGATCGGCGGGATCGGCGAGGGTGGGCGGGTCGTCGGGGTCGACCTGGACGGCGACGCCGGTGGGTGGGGCCGGGAGCGCGTTCGGTCCCGGCGTGACGGCCACGGCGGTACGGCGCAGCACCAGGCGGCCGTCCCGGCCCGGGGCCGGTTCCTCGCCGACGAACACGGCTTCGGCGACGTCGACCACGGCCAGGTCGGCGAGCCCGGGGGCGAGGACGGCCGCCAGCTCCTCGGCGGTCGCCGAGACCGACAGCGAACCGCCGACGGCGGCGGTGGCCCGGTGGAGCAGCGCGAGCCGTTCGCCGGACCGGTGCAGTTCGGTGACGTCGGTGAACAGCGCGGTGACCCCGATGACCTGACCGTCCGGGGCCTGGAGCCGGAACGCGGAGATCGCCATCACGGCGCCGCCGGCCGGGTCCTCGATGGTGCGGACCAGCTCCTCCGCGCCGACCAGCGGCCGGCCGGTGCGCAGCACCTCGTGCAGTCCGCGCTCGACCGCCTCGGCGTCCTGGGGCTGGAGGAAGTCGCCGAGGCGGCGGCCCCGGAGGTCCGGTGGGAGGCCGCTGTAGGGGAGCAGGTGGGTGTTGGTGCGGATCAGCCGCAACCGGTCGTCGAAGACGGCGAGGCCGACGCGGTCCTGGAGGAACAGTTCGCGGGTGAACGCCTGGTCCTGGCGCGAGCGGGCGACCTGCGTCGCGGGGGCGGCGAGGACGAAGTACCGGGCGGGGGCGTCGGGCCGGTCGTGGCCGTCGCGGAGGCCCTCGTGCGGGCCGGTGGGCGGGCAGCTGCACGGTTCGGTGGGCGGGCCGCCGAGCGGCAGCACCTGGTAGGCGACCGCCAGCTCCTCGCCCCGTCCGGAGCGGAGCTCCGCCGCGCCGGACCAGCCGTCGAGCCGTTGCTGCTCGGTGAGGTCCGCCAGGGAGGGCCACCCCGCCGGGTCGGCGAGCAGTTCCCGGACGGGCCGGCCGCGGACCTGGGCGGCGCCGAGGGCGAGCAGCCGTTCGGCCTCCAGGGTCCAGCCGACGATGCGGCCGTCCGCGTCGAGCAGGGCTCCGGCCGCGCTGCCGAGGAAGGGCGATCGGCCACGGTGCAGGGCGTCCGCCGCGCTCATCCGGTCCGCTCCTCTCCTCCGCCGGCGCCTCCGGGGCGCGGCCTGGGACCTCTCCATCATCCCCCGGCCGGCCGGGGCCGCCAGTTTCGCGGGCCCGGCCACAGGGCCGCCCGGGGGACCGGCGGCGTACGGGAGGGGTGGCGGAGGGGCGCGGGAGGGGCTCGGGGCGGCGCCCGGCCGGGGAGGCGGTGTCCTGCCGCGCAGGGGGTTCTCGGGCGCGGGCTCTTATTGTACTCTCCGTCAATAAGCGGGGCGGGCGGGATCCCGCGCAGGCCACCCACCCGGAGCATCCACCTGGAGGCAGCCATGGCTCACCCGGCGCCACGCACCCACACCACCGCGCGCGGCAGCGCGCACACCGCGGCCGACGACGACGTCTCCAGGCGGCTGCTCGACTCCGCCGCGACGCTCTCCTACGACCCGGCCGTCGAGATCGACTGGGACGCCCCGCTCCCGCCCGGGGACTACGGGCTCAACCCGGAGTGGAGCACCCTCTACGGCACCGCGCTCTGGGCGGAGATGACCGAGGAGCAGCGGGTCGTCCTCACCCGGCACGAGGTCTGCTCGATCATGACCACCGGCATCTGGTTCGAGATGATCCTCCAGCAGATGGTGCTGCGCGACCAGTACCTCAAGGACCCCGCCAGCGCCGCGTTCCGCTTCGCGCTCACCGAGATCGCCGACGAGTGCCGGCACTCGATCATGTTCGCCCGGGCCTGCGAGAAGATGGGCGTCCCGCAGTACAGGCCGAACCGGCTCATCGCCCAGGCCGGCCGCGCCTTCAAGGCCCTCGCCCGGGGCGAACTCGCCTACGGCGGCATCCTGGTGGCCGAGGAGGTGCTGGACGTCATGCAGCGCGACTGGATGCGCGGCGAGAACGTCCTGGAGATCGTCCGGGGGACGTCCCGGATCCATGTGGTCGAGGAGTCCCGGCACATGAAGTTCGCCCGCCAGGAGATCCGCGAACGGCTGCGCGGTGCGGGCCCCGCCCGCCGCCGGGCGGCCGCCACGGGGATCGCGACCGGGGCCTACGTCATCGTCAGCAGCATGGTCCACCCGGGCGTGTACGCGGCGGCCGGGCTGGACGTCGGCAGGGCGGTGGCCGAGGCCCGGGCCAGCGGGCACCGGCGGGCGATGATGCGCACCAGCAGCCGCCACCTGATGGCCTTCCTGGCCGAGACCGGCCTGCTCACCCGGGCCTCGGCGGCGCTCTACCGCCGCGTCGACATGCTCTGAGGCGCGACCCGGCCCCGTTCACGACCCGACGCGTTCAGGGCGCGGCCCGCATCGGCCCGCATCGGCCCGCATCGGCCCGCGTCGGCCCGCACGCACCCGAACCCACTGGAACCCACGCAGCGAGGACCCCACCTCCGCCATGGCCTACGCGATCACCCGTACCTGCTGCAACGACGCCTCGTGCGTGTCCGTCTGCCCGGTCAACTGCATCCACCCCACGCCGGACGAGCCCGACTTCGGCCGGACCGACATGCTCTACATCGACCCGGCGGCCTGCATCGACTGCGGCGCGTGCGCCGACGCCTGCCCCGTGGACGCCGTCTTCCCCGTCGACCGCCTGACGGGGCCGGACACCGTCTTCGGGGACCTCAACCGCGACTGGTTCCGCGACCACCCCTCCGACCACGCCTGGGGCACGCCCGCCTTCCCCCGCAGCCTGCCCGCCGGCCTCGACCTCGGCACCGGGCCGCTGCGGGTCGCCATCGTCGGCACCGGGCCCTCGGCCGGCTACACCGCCCAGACGCTGCTGCGCACCACCGGTGCCGAACTCACCATGATCGACCGGCTTCCGGTGACCGGCGGTCTGCTGCGGCACGGCGTCGCCCCCGACCACCAGTCGACCAAGCGGATCGCCGAGAGCTTCGCGTCCGTCTTCCACGACCCGCGCCTGCGGATCCACCTCAACGTCGAGGTCGGCGCCGACCTCACCCACGCCGAACTCGCCGCCCACCACCACGCGGTGGTGTACGCGGTCGGCGCCGCCGCCGACCGCAGGCTCGGCCTCCCGGGCGAGGACCTTCCCGGCAGCCTGCCCGCCACCACCTTCGTCCGCTGGTACAACGCGGAGCCGACCGTCCCGGCCGACGCGGTCGACCTGGGTGCCGCCGCCGCGGACGGTCCCGGTGCGGAACGGGCGGTCGTCATCGGCAACGGCAACGTCGCCGTCGACGTCGCCCGGATCCTGCTCACCGATCCCGACCGGCTGGCCGCCACCGACATCGCCGACCACGCCCTCGCCGCGCTCCGCCGGAGCCGGATCCGCGAGGTGGTGCTGCTCGCCCGGCGCGGGCCCGAGCACGCGGCGTGGACCGGGCCCGAGTTCCTGGCCCTCACCCAACTACCGGGCGTCGAGGTCGTGGTGGACGATCACCCCGAGGTCCGGGCCGCCCTCGCGGCCGCCCCCGAGGGCTCGGGCGCGGCGCTGCTCGCGGGCCTTCCGCTGGAGCGCGTCGACGGCGCGGGCCCGCCGCGCCCCGGCCGGCGGATCGTGCTGCGCTTCCTCGCCACGCCCACCGAGCTCGTCGGCACCGGCCCCGCCGGGGCCGCCGGGGCCGAGCGGGTCGAGGCCGTCCGGCTGGCCGGTACGGACGCCCTGCTCCGGACGGGCCTGGTGGTGCGTTCCATCGGCCACCGCGGCGTTCCCGTCCCCGGGCTCCCCTTCGACGAGGCCGCCGGAAGCGTCCCGCACCGGGCCGGCCGCGTCCTCGACCCGGCCACGGGCCGCCCGCTCCCCGGCGCGTACCTCGTCGGCTGGGCCAAGCGCGGCCCCTCCGGCGGCATCGGCGCCAACCGGGCCTGTTCCCAGGAGACCGTGGACGCCCTGCTGGACGACGCCGCCGCCCGTGCGCTTCCGGTACCCACGGGCACGCGCAAGGAGTTCGACCGGCTGGTCCGCACCCGCCGCCCCGACGCCCTCGGCCTGCGCCACCTGCGCGCCATCGAGCAGGCCGAACGCGCCCGCGGCCAGGCCACCGGCCGCCCCCGGGTCAAGCTCCCCACCGTCCCCGCCCTCCTCGCGGCCGCCCGCCGCTGAGGTGCGGGAAGGGCGGTCAGACCTCCCTCGCGCCGACGGCGCGCAGGAGGTCACCGAGCCACACGTGCGGGGGGCTGCGTGGGTCGGGCCGGCTGTCAGCTGAAGAGTGCGGTGAGGTCGAGGGGGGAGACCAGGAAGACGCCGGTCGCGGTGTCGTGGGAGTGGAGGAGGGCGGTGCGGCCGGCCGGGAGGGCGGGGTCGCCGGGCGCGGTGCGGACCGGCAGGAGGGCGGGGGCGCCGTCGTCGGTGCTGGTCTCGGCCCAGCCCGAGGTGGCGGTGGCGCCTCCGGGGAGGATCACGCAGGCGCGGCCGACGAGAGGGAACGCGTCACCGTCCCAGTCCCCCTGGTCGCCGGCACACGGCTCGACGCACGCCTCCGCACCGCCGGATTCGGATCCGGTGCGGCGGCCGACGTCGCGACCCCCGTGCGCGGCGTCGGCCCCGAAGCCGCCGAGCAGGGCCGACACCCAGTACTCGACGGCCGTCACCAGGATCGGAGAGCCCGGCGCGGCCTTGAAGAATCCCCGCATCCGTTCGCCCCTCCGGCTCTCCTCGCGGCGCCGGCCCCCCGGGCGCCGTGGAGATCCTGGCAGGGCAGGGCCGTTCGCACATTGCCAGGATCCGGCAATCTTGACGGCCATTTGACACCCGGGAACGGACCGTGGGCCCGGGACGTCCGGGACCGATCGGGGGGAACCGGACGCCGGGAGCGTGCCGTACGGAGGTCGGCCACGCAGGAACGGGCCGCGCGGGGGGTGGGCGGCACACGGCCGACCGCGCGCAGGCCGGTCAGAGCGGCCGGGCCGGCCACTCCAGCAGGCGGGCGCCCATCACAGCGGTCTCCAGCGTGTAGCGGTGCAGCGCGTCGGAGGGGTCGTAGCCGGTCAGGGTGCGGATGCGCTCCAGCCGGTAGCCGAGGGTCCGCACGCTCACGCCGAGCCGGCGGGCGGTCTCGGCGTTCACGTAGCCGGCCTCGGCCTGCACGGTGATGGTCTCCAGCAGCGGTCGCGCGCCGCCGCGGGCCGCGGTCAGCGGTCCGAGCACGTTGCGGACCAGGTCGGCCATGGCGGCGCGGTCGCGCATCAGGACCGGGAAGACCAGCAGTTCCTCGGCCCGCAGCCGCTTCGCGGGCAGCCCCAGCCGTTCCGCGTACTCCAGGGTGCTGAGCGCCTCCTCGTAGCTGCGGACGACGCCGCCGGTGCCGGAGTGCCGGCGGCCGGTCGCGACCCGGACCGCCGTGGTGTGGCCGGGTGCGGGGCGGAGCGTGAGGTCGATGAAGGCTTTGAGGACCTCCTGCTCGCCGTCGGGGGCGATGCAGACCAGCCGTCCCTCCCGGACCACGATCAGGACGGTCCGCTCGTCGAACCGGCCGCACAGGTCCCGCAGGATCCGGCAGATTCCGGTCCGCCCGTCGACGTAGGGGTGGCTGCCGACCGCGACCGCGACGGTGTAGCCGGCGGCGAGCCGCACGCCGAACCGCTCGGCCCGTTCGGCGAGCACCCCGAGGTCGCCGCGGCCGCGCAGCAGGTCGTCGATGAACTCCCGTCGGTTGGACTCCTCCAGGCGCATCGCCAGCCGCTGCGCGCGTTCGTGCCCCTCGCCGAGCGCGCCCAGCGCGGCCTCGGTGGCGGCGAGCACGGCGTCACCGGTGCGGCGCAGCTCGGCGGCGGTGACGGCGGAGGCGAGTCCGGGCAGGGTCTGCCAGGCCTGGCGGGTGGCGCCGAGGCAGTGCGTGACGAGGTCGCGGAGGCCGTGGCCGGCCTCGGCGCCGCGCTCGCCGAGGCTGCGCAGGCTCTCCAGTTCGGCGCGTCGCAGGAGGCGGCCGGTGCGGGAGACGTCGGCGAGCAGGTCGAGGCAGCGCAGGGTGAGTTCGGCGGCCACGTCGACCGGCCCCGGTGCGGCCGTCGACCCCGGTACGGTGGTCGGCCCCGGTACGGCTGCCGGCCTCGACGGCCCCGGTGCGCCCGACGGCTCCGACAGGCCCGGCAGTTCGGGTGGTCCGTGCTCGTTCGTCACCGTCATGCCGTCTGCTCCGCCCCGGTTCGTCCGCGTCACTTCGCATGCACTGCCCCGGGCGGAATGTTATCGGGTTGTCACCGACCGTGCCCGGGGCCGGGGTTGTGGCGGACGCGGCCGGGGGGAAGCCGCAGGCCGGGTACCGGCGGGGCCCCGGGGCGGCCTCCCGTCGGAGCTGCGCTCACGGCAGCAGCGGACGGTGGCAGGCGACCGTGCGCCCGGGCGCCACCTCCCGCAGCTCCGGCACCTCGTCGGCGCACCGGGCGTCGGCGAGCGGGCAGCGGGTGCGGAAGCGGCACCCGGAGGGCGGGTCCAGCGGGGACGGCGGGTCGGCGGGGAGCAGGCCGGTCTCCCCGAGCGGGCGGCCGGGTTCGGGGACGGCGGCGAGCAGGGCCGCGGTGTAGGGGTGGGCGGGGGCGGCGAGCACCTCCTCGGTGGGGCCCTGTTCGCAGAGCCGGCCGAGCTGGAGCACGGCGACGTCGTCGCTGACCGCCCGGACGACGCCCAGGTCGTGGGAGATGAACAGGCCGGCGAGGCCGCGTTCCTCGGTGAGCCGGCGGAGCAGGTTGAGGACGGTGGCCTGGGCGGAGACGTCGAGCGCGGAGACGGCCTCGTCGGCGATCAGGACGCGGGGTTCGGCGGCGAGTGCCCGGGCGATGGCGACGCGCTGGGCCTGGCCGCCGGAGAGCTGGCCCGGCCGGCGGTCGCCGAACAGGCCGATCGGCAGGCCGACGGCGTCGAGTTGCCGCTCCACCACCTCCGCGCGGTGCCGGGCCGGGTCCGGGTGGGCGTCCAGCGGTTCGGCGACCAGGTCGCGGACGGTGCGGCGCGGGTTGAGCGAGGAGATGGGGTCCTGGAAGACCATCTGCATCCTCGGCCGCAGGGCCCGCAGTGCGCGCGGGGCGAGGGCGGCCAGGTCGGTGCCGTCCAGGGTGACGGTGCCGGTGGTGGGTGGGGGCAGCCGGAGCAGGGCCTTGGCGATGCTGCTCTTGCCGGAGCCGGACTCGCCGACGAGGGCGAGGGTCCGGCGCTCGTGGAGCGCCAGGTCGACGCCGCTGACGGCGTGCAGCGGTCCGGAGCGGGTGCGGTGGACCACCGAGAGCCCGGTGGCCCGGAGGACGGCGGTCATGCGGCGCTCTCCGTGGCGGTCGTGGCGGGCGTGGCGGTCACGGTCTTCTCCAACGGGGTGAGCGGGAAGTGGCAGGAGGCGGTCCGCCCGGGACCGGCCCGGTGGACCGGTGGCGTGTCGGTCGTGCAGACCGCCTCCGCGCGCTCGCAGCGCGGTGCGAACGGGCAGCCGGGGAGCGGCCGGGAGAGGTCCGGCGGTGAGCCGGGGATGGCGGGGAGGGTGCGGCGCAGCGGCCCGGTGACCCGCGGCACCGAGCGGAGCAGCGCGGCGGTGTAGGGGTGGGCGGGGCGTTCGGTGACGGCCTCGGTGGGTCCGGTCTCGACGACGCGTCCGCCGTACATGACGGCGATCCGCCGGGCCCGTCCGTAGAGCAGGCCGATGTCGTGGGTGATCAGGAGGGTGGCGAGGCCGCGGTCCTCGCGGTGCCGGTCGAGCAGGTCGAGGACGGTGCGCTGGACGGTCACGTCGAGTGCGGTGGTGGGTTCGTCGGCGAGCAGCAGGGCGGGCGAGCCGGCCAGGGCGGCGGCGATGCCGACGCGCTGGCGCAGGCCGCCGGAGAGCTCGTGCGGGTACGCGCGGGCGCGCCGGGCCGGGTCGGGGACGTCGACCGCGGCGAGCAGTTCGGTGGCGGTCTCGCGGCGGGCCCGGCGGGAGAGCCGGCGCCGGTTGGTGAGCGACTCGGTGACCTGGTCGGCGATCCGGACGACCGGGTTGAGGGAGGTCATCGGGTCCTGGTGGACCATGGCGACGCCGGTGCCGAGGAGTTCGGCGCGCCGGGCGGGGGCGGCGGTGAGCAGGTCCTCGCCGTCGAGGAGGACCTGTCCGGTGGAGGTGACCCTGGTGGTGCGGGGGTGGATGCCGAGGACGGTCCGGGCGAGCACGGACTTGCCGGAGCCGGACTCGCCGACCACGCCGAGGCACTCGCCGGCGTCGATGGTGAGGTCGATGCCGTGCAGGACGTGCAGGGCCCGGCCGTCGGGGGTGTGCAGGGTGGTGTCGAGCGAGCGGACCTCCAGGACCGGAGCGGTCATGTGCGGCTTCCCTTCGAACGGAGCTGCTCGCCGAGGTAGTTGAGGGCGAGGACGGTCAGGCAGAGCACCGCCGCGGGGGCGAGCGAGATCCACGGTGCGCTGCCGAGGGTGGTCCGGCCCTCGGCGATGATGCCGCCCCACGAGGGCTCCGGCGGGCGGAGTCCGAAGCCGAGGAAGCTGAGCGAGCCCTCGGCGACGATGGCGACGGTGGTGGCGGTGAACGCGAAGGTCAGCGCGATGGGCGCGACGTGCGGCACGACCTCGCGGCGCAGGATGCGCAGCGGCGCGGTGCCGATCATCCGGGCGGCCTGGACGAAGCCGCGCTCGCTGAGCGAGAGCACGACGGCGCGCACCACACGGGTGAAGTGCGGCACGGTGAACAGGCCGATCAGGGTGCCGATCACGGCGAGGCCGGGGCCGCGCAGGGCGACCACGATCATCACCAGGATCAGGGTGGGCACGGACATCAGCAGGTCGGTGACGAAGCCGATGGCCTTGTCGACCGGGCCGCGGAACCAGCCGGCGGCCACCCCGAGGGCCCCGCCGCCGAGCAGGCCGACGGCGATGGTGAGGCCGGCGACGGCGAAGGAGGCGCGGGCGCCGGCCACGGTGCGCTGGAGGACGTCGCGCCCGGCGGCGTCGGTGCCCAGCCAGTGGCCGGGGCCGGGTGCGGCGGACGGGTGGGCGAAGTCGCCGTGCAGCGGGTCGAAGCCGGGCAGCAGCGGCAGCAGCAGGGCGGCGAGCGCGACCAGGGCCAGCCAGGCGCCGGCGGCGATCACTCCGGCGGACGGCCGCCGCCGGGCCCTGCGCGGCAGGTCCTTGTCCGGGCGGGCGGTCGCCGGGGCGGCGGCCCCGGCCCCGGCGGCCGTCGCGCGCTCCGCCGCGGTCACGGCGTCGGCTGCGGTGACGGCGGCGGTGACGGCGTCGGCTGCGGTGACGGCGTCCGCGGTGGTCACGGGTTCAGCGGTGGTCATGGGCGATCCTCGGGTCGATCGTGCGGTACAGCAGGTCCACCGCGAAGGTGGCCGCCACCACGGCGACGGCGCTGACCACCACCACCGCCTGGACCACCGGGAAGTCGCGTCCGTTGATGGCCCCGGCGGCCAGGCTGCCGACGCCGGGGACGGCGAACAGCGACTCGACCAGCACCGAGCCGCCGAGCGACGTCCCGATGCCGATGCCGACCAGGGTGACCAGCGGCAGCGACGACGGGCGCAGGGTCCGTCGCAGCAGCAGGCGTGCGGTCCCCATGCCCCGGCTGCGCGCGGCGGCGACGTAGGTCTGGTCGAGGGTGTCGATGAGCTGGCCGCGCAGCGTGCGGGTGAAGACGGCGGCCTCGGTGAGGCCGAGGGTGAGCGCGGGCAGCACCAGGTGGCGCAGGTTGTCGAGCGGGTCCTCGGTGAACGGGGTCCAGCCGGTGGCGGGCAGGATCCGCAGTTGGACGGCGGCGATCCAGATCAGCAGCAGGCCGAGCACGAAGCCGGGCACGGCGAGCCAGACGAAGGCGCCGGCGGTGGCGATCCGGTCGACGGTGCCGCCGGGCCGCCAGGCGGACCAGAGCGCGACCGGCAGGGCCAGGCCGAGCGCCACCACCTGGGCGGTGACGAAGAGTTCGAGGGTGACGGGGATGCGGTCGGCGAGTTCGGTGGTGACGGCGGCGCCGGTGGAGAGCGAGTGGCCGAGGTCGCCGTGCAGGGCGTCGCCGATCCAGCGCCAGGTGGCGGTGAGGACGTTCTCGTCGAGGCCGAGCGTCGCCTCGTACGCGGCGACCTGTTCGGGGGTGGCGGTGGGGCCGAGCGCGGCGAGGGCGGGGGAGCCGGGCATCAGGTGCGGCAGCGCGAGCGCGGCCACGGTGACCAGCAGCAGGACGGCGCCGGCCCGTCCGGTCTGTCCGGCCCACCCGGCGACGCGCAGGGTGCGGGCTGTCACTTCTTCACCCACAGGGTGGCGGGGGAGACGCTGACGACGGTCCGCTTGGAGACGTCGGGCAGTCCGCCGGTCTTGGCGGAGGCGAGGAAGCCGACCGGGTTCTCGGTGAGGAAGAGCATCGGGGCGTCGTCGACGACGGCCTTCGCGGCCGCCTGGTAGGAGCGGGTCCGCCGGTCCTGGTCGAGGGTGGCGCGTCCGGCGGCGATCGCCTGCGCCGCCTCGGCGTTGGTCCAGCCGGTGAAGTTGTAGGGGGCGTCGGGCGCGAAGAGGCTGGCCAGGGCGGTGTCGGTGTCGCCGAAGAGGCTGGTGAGGAAGTCCATGACCTGGAACTTGCGCTGGAACATCGCGGTGCCGAGGCTCGCGGGGTCCAGCGGCTTGATGGTCATCTTCACCCCGACCTCGGCGAACATCTGCTGGAGCACGGTGGCCCGCTGCTGGCCCTCGGGCCGGTTGTCGACGAGGTACTCGAAGGCGAGGTCGGCGTGGCCGGCCTCGGCGAGCAGGGCGCGGGCCTTGGCCGCGTCGTGCGCGGGGTAGCCGGCGGCGCCCTGGGCCCGGTACGGGGAGGTGGAGCCGATCGGGCCGTCCGAGACCTTGCCCTGGTCGAGGTAGACGACCTTCTCGACGGCCGTGCGGTCCACCGCGTACTGGAGCGCCCGGCGCACGCGCGGGTCGTCGAAGGGGGCGGCCTTGGTGTTGAACAGCACGGTGGAGGTGCCGCCCGGGCCGACGGCCGTGCGCAGTCCGTCGCCGGCGGCCTGCCGGTACTGGGCGGGGTTCTCGGTCCAGACGAGGTCGGCGTCGCCGGAGCGCAGCGACTGGTAGCGGCTGTCGGTGTCGGGCAGCACCTTGTAGACGAGCTTGTCGGCGTGGCCCTTGGCGCCCCAGTAGGAGGGGTTGCGGGCGAGGGTGACGGAGACGCCGGGCTGCACGCTCTCCACCGTGTACGGGCCGGAGCCGACGGCGGGGGCGTCGGCGGCGGCGGGCGCCTCGGAGACGTAGCCGAGGGAGCGGGTGAACAGGTTGGGGAAGGCGGCGTTGGGCGCCTTGAGGGTGAAGACGACGGAGGTGGGGGAGTTGACCGCCATCCCGCCGATGGCGGCGGCGTCGGCGGCGCACGCGCACTTGGCCTCGGGCTTGGAGAGGCGGGTGACGTGGTCGACGACGGCTTGGCCGTCGAGCGGCTTGCCGTCGCTGAAGGTGACGCCCTCGCGCAGGTCGAGCGTCCAGCCGGTGGCGTCGGCGTTGGGGGTGAAGGACTTCGCCAGGTGGGGCTGGACAGCGCCGTTGTCCCCGTTGGTCATCAGCGGGTCGTAGAGCGCGTTGGCCAGGACCATCATCGGCATCGAGGTCAGCGTGGAGTCGGCCGGGTCGAGCTTGGCGAACGGGCGGTCGAGGCCGATCCGCAGGGTGCCGCCGTCGACGGCCGGGCCGTCGTCGGTCGCGGTCCTGGTGGCGCCGCCGGCGGCGACCGTGTCGTCGGAGGCCGAGCAGGCGCCGGCGGTGAGGGCGAGGGCGGCCGTGCAGGCCGTCGCTACCAGAACGTGCGTGTGCCGCTTCATGGGTTCCCGTGCTTCCTCGGAGGGGGGGGGAGGGGGGTGGCGAGGGGCGGACGATGCTGTTCCGGTCGTCGCCGGGGACGTCGCCGGGGACTACCTTTCGGAAGTGGCATAGCTGCCAATTGGCAGTTGTGCAAACTTCGCGTGACGAACTGCCGACGACTTCGCGCTCGCCTTGAGCGAGCCGCGCCCGGCGTGATTGCGTACGGACGAGGCCGTACGCAGTACGGCAGTTGACATGAACGACCGACATGCACGACGCCCGGGGGAACCGGGCGCGACGAGGGGCGAGCAAGGTATGCAGGGGCAGGGGACGGACACCGTGGCGGCGAGCGGCGCCGAGACCGGGCTGCGCGACCGCAAGAGGGCGCGGACCCGACAGGCGATCCGCACGGCGGGGCTCGACCTCTTCGAGGAACAGGGTTTCGAGGGCACGACGGTGGATCAGATCTGCCGGCGCGCGGACGTCGCCCACCGCACCTTCTTCCGCTACTACGCGTGCAAGGAGGCGCTGCTCTTCGGCCTGGCCTTCGGTGCGGCGGTGCTGGACGCCTTCGAGGCGGCGCCGGCCGAACTCGGCCTCTGGGCCGCCTTCGGGCACGCCGTGCGGACCACCGACGGGCAGTTCGAGGAGTTGGCCGAGCACACGGCCCGGCGCCGGGCGCTGCGCCGCCGGTTCATGGACGTCCGCTCGGTGCACGACTACGCGCTGGTGACGATCGACTCGCTCGTGCAGCGGTCGGTGGCGATCGCGGGGGAGCGGCTGGGCGTCGACCCGGCCGTCGACCTGCGTCCGCACGTGTTCGGGGCGGCGCTCGGGGGCATGGTCAGGCGGCACGTCGTGCTGGGCAGCGAGGCGGGCATGCTGGAGGCCTGGGCCGAGGCGCTCCGGGAGGTGTTCGGTCCGGAGGAGTTGGCCTTCGCCCGGACCTGGTCCGACCGGGAGGAGCCGGCCCGGCCCGGTCCGGAGGAGGCGCCCCCGCCCGGTCCGGGCGGGACGTCTCAGCGATCGCGGTAGTGCAGCACGAAGCGCGCGCTGGCGCCGTCGATCCTCCGCCGGACGTACAGCGCGGGCGTGCCGTCCGGCGTGCAGCTGACGCCCTCGCGGACCAGCAGCGGGGTGCCGACCGGCACGCCGAGCAGTTCCGCGTCGGTGAGGTCCGCGCCGATCGCGCCGAACGCCCGCCAGTCGTACTCCAGCTCCACCCCGGCGGCCCCGGCCAGGGCCGGCACCATGTTGCCGGGCCGGCCCGGCCGGACCAGCTCGGCGGGCAGCGGCCCGGCCGGTACCCAGTAGCTGCTGGCCACCCGGGGCCGGCCGCCGAACCGGATCACGGTGTCCACCCGGGCCAGTCCGGCGGTCGGCCGGCCGAGCTGCCGGGCGGCCTCCTCGTCCTCGGCCGAGCCGGCCACCGGCGGGGCGGCGACGACGAACTCCCCGTCCGGGTCGGTGCCCTGCGGCGGCCTGGTGTCCGGTGCGGGCGGGGCGTCCAGCGGCAGCGAGCCGTGCACGCTGCCGAGGTCGACCCGCTGGCTGGCCGGGTCGACGTCGATCGAGATCCGGACGGCCGGCGGGCGGACGAAGGTGCCCACGCCCCGGCGGATCTCCACCACGGCCGCCCGGTCCAGCTCGGCCACCGCCTGCCGGACGGTCAGCCGGTTGACCCCGAACTCCGCGCTGAGCTCGGGCTCGCTGGGCAGCCGGGCGCCCGCCGGGTACGTGCCGGCGTCGATCCGCTCCTGGAGCTGCCGGGCCAGTCGGCGGTACAGCGGGGTGTCGCTTCGGTGCGTTGCCACGCGGCAGATCCTACGGAGCCGGGCGGCGCGCGGGCGGCCTGCGGGCGGCCTGTGGGCGCCGTCGGCCCGTACGGCGGCCGGGTTGGTCCGATGTTCATCCTGTCGTCGCTTGCCCTGCACCGGGCTCGACCGGTAGACATCTAGACATCTAGATGTCCTGCCCCGAGGTTCCGGGCACCGCTCCACCGCCGGGTCCCTCCGGTCGCACACCCGCCCCACCGTCCTCCTCCGAAAGGCCCTCCCATGTCCCTGGTGAACTTCCGCGACCCCGCCACCCTCGCCGACCCGGACGGCCGCTGGGTCCGCCCCGGTGCGCTCTACCGCTCCGCCCAGCCGTACCCGGCCGCCGACGGCGCCACCGTCGCCGAGCTGAACGCCGCCGGCATCCGCACCGTGATCGACCTGCGCGGCGACGCCGAGGCCGACCCGGCCGACTGGGCCGAGGCGGCGGCGGCCGGGATCGAGATCGTCGAGGCGCGCATCCAGCCCACCAACCCGGCCCTGGAGGTGTCCATGCGCGGGATGGTCACCGCCGCCGACCTCGGCGCCTTCTACCTGCTGATGGCCGAGTCCGCCCCCGAGTCGGTCGCACGCGCGGTCGAGGCCGCCGCCCGCCCCGGCGGCGCGCTGCTGCACTGCGCCGCCGGCAAGGACCGCACCGGACTGCTGACCGCCCTGCTGCTCGACCTGGTCGGCGTCCCCGCCGAGGAGATCGTCGCCGACTACGCCCGCACCAACGAGGCGCTGACCCAGATCTTCGAGATCCTCGCCGAGCGCAACCGCAGCGCCCTGAACGACTACCACGCCGGCTCGCTCACCGTGCCCGCGCCGCTGCTGGAGGCCCCGGCGGGCGCGATGGTCGCGTTCCTGGAGCTGGTCGCCGCCCGCTACGGCGGCACCGAGGGCTTCCTCGCCCACTGCGGTGTCCGGGCCGCCACCGTCGAGGCCTTCCGCGCCAAGGCCGCGGCCAACGCCGCCGCCCCCGTCGCCACCGCTTCCGCCACCGCCGGTGCGGAGGCCCTCGCATGACGGCCCGGCTCCGCCACCACGACGGCACCCCGTTCCGGGACCTCAACCACAACGGCACCATGGAGCCGTACGAGGACCCGCGGCTGCCCGTCGAGGAGCGCGTCGACGACCTGCTCGACCGGATGACCCTCGCCGAGAAGGCCGCCCTGATGTGCCACGGCCGGATGCTCCCCGGCGGCCACGGCCCCTTCCCCTCCGGCGCCCACCTGATCACCGAGCGCGGCCTGACCGCCTTCGGCATGATGGCCGTGCCCGACGCCCGCACGATGGCCGAGTGGAACAACCACGTCCAGGACCTCGCGGCCGCCGGCCGGCTCGGCATCCCGGTCACCCTCGCCTCCGACCCGCGGCACGGCTTCACCGAGAACCCGGCCACCGCCTTCACCGGCGGCGGCTTCTCCACCGGCCCCGAGCCGATCGGCCTCGCCGCCACCGACGACCCGGCCCTCGTCCGGGAGTACGCCGAGCTGATCGGCCGCGAGCTGCGCGCCGTCGGCATCCGGCTCGCCATCCACCCGATGGCCGACCTCGCCACCGAACCGCGCTGGGCCCGGATCAGCGGCACCTTCGGCGAGGACGCCGACCGCGCCTCCCGGACCATCGCCGCCTACATCCGGGGCCTCCAGGGGGAGCGGATCGGCCCGGACAGCGTCGCCTGCATGACCAAGCACTTCCCCGGCGGCGGCCCCCAGTTCCGGGGCGAGGACTCGCACTTCGCGGCCGGGCGCCGGCTCGTCTACCCGGGCGGCGCGTTCGAGCAGCACCTGCGCCCCTTCGAGGCCGCGTTCGAGGCCGGCACCGCGCAGATCATGCCCGCCTACGCGATCCCGTCCGGCAGCGGGCTGGCCGAGGTCGGCGCCAACTTCAACCACGACGTCATCACCGGTCTGCTGCGCGGCAAGTACGGCTTCGACGGTGTCGTCTGCACCGACTTCAACGCGATCACCGGCATGGACGTCCCGGGCATCGTCAGCCTCCCGCCGCGCCACTGGGGCGTCGAGGAGCTGTCCGTGCCCGAGCAGGTCGCGCTGACGCTGGACGCCGGCGCCGACCAGCTCGGCGGCGAGACCGACCCGGAGCTGATCCTGACCGTGGTCCGCTCCGGCGCGGTGAGCGAGGCCCGGATCGACGAGTCGGTCCGCCGCATCCTGCGCGACAAGTTCCGCCTCGGCCTGTTCGACGACCCGTACGTGGACGCGGACGCCGCCGTCGGGCTGGTCGGTACCCCGGACGGGCGCGCGCTGGGCCGCCGGGTGCAGGCCCGCTCGCTGGTCCACCTCGCCGGGCAGCCGCTCGACGGCGGCGGCCGGCTGTACGTCGAGGGGGTGGACCGGGAGGTCGCCTCCCGCTACGGCACGGTCGTCGACCGGCCGCAGGACGCCGACGTCGCGGTGATCCGGCTCGCCACGCCGTACGAGAGGCGCGAGGGGATGCTGGAGCAGGCGTTCCACTCCGGCTCGCTGGAGTTCGAGCCGGCGGAGGCCGCGCGGCTGGCGGAGCTGGCCGGCGCCCTGCCCACCGCCTTCGTCGCGCAGCTGGAGCGGCCTGCCGTGCTGACCCCGCTGGAGCCCCGTGCGGCCCTGCTGGTCGGCGAGTTCGGTGCGGCCGACGACGTGGTGCTGGACGCGGTGTTCGGCCGGGCCCCGATGACGGGCTCGCTCCCGTTCGACCTGCCGCGCTCGGACGCCGCCGTCGAGGCCGCCCGCGAGGACGTCGCCTTCGACACCCGCGATCCGCTGTTCCGCTGCGGCCACCCGACCGCCCCGCGCCGGGCGGCGCGGTGACCGGGTAGCGGTGGCCCGGCGGCGGAGGCCGTCTTCGTCGGGGCCGCCCGCGCGGACGGCCGGATCGGCGTCCGGGCCCGCACCCGCAGCCCGGTGGGGCCGGACGCTCCGGCCTCCCGCTATGCGCCACGCTCCGCCGGCTGCGGGGCGAAGGGGCCCGGGGCGGTGAAGGCGCGGGCGGCGAAGCGCCGGGCCATGTGCTGGTGGGTGGCGGCGTCCGGGTGGAGCCGGTCGGGCAGCGGGAGGGCGGTGGCGTCGGCCGGTCCGTAGAGGTCGCGGCCGTCGAGGTGGTGAAGGTTCGGGTCGGCGGCGGCCCGCTGTCCGACGATGCGGGCCAGTTCGTCCCGGATGACGCCCAGCGTCAGCTTCCCGCTCGCGCGTTCGGCGGGGTCGCCCGTCGCCCGGAAGCGGAGCTGCCCGGCGCCGAGGGCGGTGAGGTCGATCGTGCTGGGGCCGGGTGTGTCCTCGACCATGGGGCACAGGATCGGTGAGACGACCAGCAGCGGTGTGCGGGGGTGGCCGTCGCGAATGGTGTCGAGGAAGCCGTGGACGGCGGGGGTGAAGGCGCGCAGGCGCATCAGGTCGTGGTTGACCAGATTGATGCCGATCTTGATGCTGATCAGGTCGGCGGGGGTGTCCCGCAGGGTGCGGGCGGTGAAGGGGTCGAGCAGGGCGCTCCCGGCCAGACCCAGGTTGATCAGCTCCACGTCGCCGAGGGCGGCGGCCAGGGCGGGCCAGGTGGTGCTGGGCCCGGCGGCGTCGGAGCCGTGGCTGATGGAACTCCCGTGGTGCAGCCACACCTTGCGGCCTCGGTCCGGCACGGGCTCGACGGGGGCGTCGGTCCGCAGGGCGACGAGTTCGGTGGTCTCGTTGTACGGCAGCCAGATCTCGACGTCCTTGACCCGGTCGGGCAGGTCGCCGAAGCGGAGCGTGCCGACGCTGCCCGGGCGGCGCTCGGCGGTCCTGGTGGTGATGTCGACGGTCAGCGTGTCGCCGCCGGCGACACGGGCCTGACCGGCCAGGTGGCCGTCGACGAGCAGGTCGTAGACGCCGTCCGGGCGCGCCGGGGCACCCACGTAGGCGATCTTGGTGGGCAGCGTGTCCAGTTCGACGACGGTGGCCCGGGTGCGGAAGACCAGCCGCACACCGGAGGGCTGGGACTCCGCCCTCGCCAGCTGCGGATCGGTGCACTGGGCGCGGGCCCGGGCGGGCAGCCGGTGCGGCAGCAGGCCGCGCCCGGTGTGCTCCAGTTCGAGGGCTCCGCGCAGGAGGTTCGCGGCGACGGGCGTGGTGATCAAGGCGTGCGGATCGTGCTGGTGGCGCATGGCGTCGGCCTGCCCTCGGGGTTGTCGTGGTGTGGCGGTTCGTTCGATGGGGTGCCGGGGGCGGGGCTCTGCACCAGGTGGCTGTGCGGGTTCCGCGAGGGTTCCGGCCTGGCATCTAGATGTCTAGATGTCGCAGATGCTATCCCCCGCCGAGCCGCGCCCGGTTGAACAGCAGGAGAACTTCACGGGTGCCCGCCCGAGCTGGAACGAGGGGGCCGGATCCGTAGGATTCGCCAGGTGCCGACACCACGAAACAACGGTCCGCTGTACCTCCGGTTCGCCCACGCCGTCCAGGAGCGCATCGACTCCGGCGAGTACCCCCCGGGCTCCCGGCTGCCGAGCGAGCCGGAGCTGTGCCTGCAGTTCGGCGCCAACCGGTTGACGATCCGTCAGGCGATCGCCGAGCTCGACCGCGCGGGCGCGATCGAGATCCGGCGCGGGGTCGGCACCTTCGTGCGCCGGCCGGTCGTACGGGCCACGATCGACGTCGACCCGACCAGCGCCCGCTTCGACGTCGGCAGCCAGAGCGTGCCCGTGCCCGTGCGCGACCTGAAGGGCACCGAGGAGCGGACCGTGGAGGTGGCTGTCGGCCCGGACACGGCACCCGACCGGCAGGCGGCCGAGCACCTGCGGCTGCCCGCGAGCGCGCTGACCCGCATCGACACGGTGATCGTGATCTCCGCCCGGCCCTGGGCCGTGAACAGCTACTGGGTGGCCACGCACCTGCTGCCCACGGGCTTCGCCGAGTCGACGCGGCCCCGGAACACCACGGTGGCGGTGGCCGAGGCGATCGGTGTCGAACTCGAATACGACTGGCGCTCGTTCAGCGCGATCGCCGCCGACATCGCCGACGCGCGGCGGCTCGACGTCGGCGCCGGCAGCCCGCTGCTCCTGCGCGAGGGGGTCAGCTGCGCACCGGACGGGCGGCCGATCCTCTACGTGCGCCGGCGCATCTACGGCGAGAACGCCAGCTTCGTGATGCGCTACCGCGAGTGGCGCCACGGGGGCCAGGGCCCGGGCCCTGGCCCTGGCGGCGCGGCCACCGGCGGTTGAGGCGGGTCCCGTGGCCGGGGCTTCCGTCGTCCTCCGCTCGCACGTGGTCCGGTCGTCGCGGGCCGACCGTGCGATTCCGGCGGCGGTTCAGCAGTCCGGACGATTCTGCCGATACGGGTCGAGATCCGCCGGTTGGATCAGACGTGACGGTGACGATCCGTCCGGAGGAGGAGATTGCCCCATGAGCACGACGGCGACCGGGTCGGCGCAGGCCGTGGGGACCGGCCGGGGGCGCGGCGACGAGCCCGCCCGGCCCGGAGGATCGCACCACCGATGTCGACATCACAGGAGGAACGCGTGGTTCAGTTACTGAGGGTCCAGAACTTCAACGTCTCGGCCGACGGGATCGGTGCCGGTGAGGACCAGACCTTCGAGCGGCCGTTCGGTCACGTCGACCCCGGGCGGCTGTTCGCCTGGGCCGGTGCCACGGCGAGCTGGCCGATGCGCACCGACCCCGGGGGCAGCCGGGGCCTCGACGACTACCTCACGCGGGACTACGCCCGCAACATCGGTGCCGAGATCATGGGCCGCAACAAGTTCGGGCCCCAGCGCGGGCCCTGGCGCGACCACGAGTGGCGCGGCTGGTGGGGGGACGAGCCGCCGTTCCGCACCCCGGTGTTCGTCATGACCCACCACGCGCGTCCCTCGTTCACGCTCTCCGACACCACGTTCCACTTCGTCGACGCCGACCCTGCCACCGTCCTCGCGCAGGCCAGGGAGGCGGCCCGCGGCAAGGACGTCCGACTCGGCGGCGGGGCCACCACCATCCGGCAGTTCCTCGACGCGGACCTCGTCGACACCCTGCACGTGGCGGTCTCCCCGGTGACGCTCGGGTCCGGGGTGCGGCTCTGGGAGTCCCCCGACGAGCTGCTCGACCGGTTCCACCTGGACGTCGTCCCCAGCCCGAGCGGGGTGACGCACCACCTGTTCTGGCGGAAGTGACCGCTCCCCGGGCCCGGCCCGGGACCGCCGCCGGCGGAGTGGGGCCTGGGGCCCGGCCCGGAACCCCACCCCCCCGGGGGGGCGGCGCG